>JBDSBP010000587.1:0-3782 GCA_039921525.1 Chitinophagaceae bacterium
TACGGATGTTATTCTTAAATATAGGTGCATAATAGAAGGGTTGTTAAGTTAATCCACAGCCAGGAAAAATATCTTTACCTGTACTTTACTCGTGCCGGTGGTATTGTCACCAATGATCAGCCTGTTAAAAATATTTGTTGAGCCGGTGGTCGGCGGATACAATAAGAAACCATTGCCGAGATTAGGATTGAGTGTAATAAGCTTCTGCAGAGAAGTAGTGATATCACAAGTATAACTGGTATTTTCTCCATATAAATTATCAATCGTTAAATTTCCGTTTTGTATGGTACCAGTGGATGAATTTTCTGCCAGTGCCGATCCTAATAAATTATTTTTATCTGTAGTAAATAAATTAAGGTCTGTTGGTAACCGGTATACTTTATTAAAACTTCCCGCAAGGGGTTTAATAATTAATTGAACCTTTAAAATTTTACCGGTTTTTTTGATCTGTAACAAATCAGGTAAAGTAAGAAACGTAATTTTAGTAAAGATGCCTGTTGCGGATTGAACGTAAGAGGCATGGCCTAATTGTGCAGCAAAAATTTCAGTATTTTTTTGGAAGGTTGATAGTATGGTATTAGTCCGGTCAATCGTTACCTGGTTAAATTGCAATTCAGGATTTATTAAATTGAAGCCAACAAATTTTTGTATAAATGTTATACTTCTTTCTCTATAGTATAACCTCATCCTAAGCATGGAATCCGTAGCTGAATAATTGATGATGGAAGATGGTGTTGCAGATGTTGAAACGGTTAATCCTTTAAAGTATTGTAGAAAATAAGTTTGGATAGATAATGCGGCGGCTTCCACAAACAGAAACAGCGGGATAGACAATTACTTTCCAAAACAACGGCAGTCGGATAAACAGGAGGCTGTCCTCTTCGGGCTATTCATTTTTATCTACTAAATCTGCATCCAGTCCTGCTTTTGGCGATAGTTTACATGCCTTCAGCTCTACCAGTTCACTTCAGTATGTCAGTGTTCCCCTCGCTGTTAAATACAAAGTAGGGAAGAAGAGCTTTTCTGTTTATGGATTAGCAGGGGTAGAAGCTAGCATTCTTGTAAAAGATAAAATCGAGACTTCTCTTGGCGGCAATCATGAAAATGCAGTCATCAGGGATATCAGGGGATTAAAACCGGTTTATTATAGCGCATTGCTGGCTGCGGGTGCGGAATATAATATTAATAAAACGCTGGCGGTTAGCTTTACTCCCACAGCCCGAATAGCATTAACATCTATTAATAAGGATGCCCCGGTGAAGTCGTACCAGTATTCCCTGGGACTGGCCGCAGGGGTGCAGATTAGTTTTTGATGAAGGAGGCTTTCAGGTATTAGCCTGGCCTGGAATAGGAATTCTAATTTCAATCCCATCAATATCACCCCTGGCGTAAGGTATGATTTCAACGCTAAACCTTGACAATCCACAATTGTTTTATTATATTGTGAGATGGACTGACTTATAGTAGGGTTCGACCTGGGAGGTCTTGAAGAACTCAGGGGTCGATTCCTGACAATGCCAAAAGCCGATTGCTGATAGCTAAAAAAACCAATCATGTTAAAGTTTTTCATTGAAGGCAATTCGCCTGCTAAAAATATGCCTTTCAAACTAGAGGCACTTCATTCTGATAATTTAGAAAACAGGAAGGGATATAACAGCAGGTTCCTTGGAACGATTGTACCCCTTCCATTAGTTGCTGACTCTCTTAAGGATGATATCGCTGTCTTGCAAAAAGAGATTGGCAAGAACGGGGATCATGTTTTGGATTATACCCATTTTAGCGTAGTGCTTAGCAAAAGCATGAAAATGCCCTATTATACTGCAGTGAATATTGATGGGGTTACGAATCTCATGAACATGGTTCATGACGCCCGTGGCAGCGACGCCTGGTTTGCAGATCCACGAATAATACAAGGCACTAATAAATTTCAATACAGTAATAAGGAATATGAAGGGTCGGGTTTTCAGAAAGGGCATATGGTACGTTATTTTGATCCTGCCTGGGGAAGTACAGCCCTCGAAAAAAAACAGGCAATGGGCGATACCTTCCACTTTTCCAATTGCTGCCCGCAGCTTCCTTACTATAACAGCGTTGTCTGGAACTACCTCGAAGATTATTATTTAGCGCGTGCGATTTTCCAGGATAAAAAAATTACGGTTTTTACCGGTCCTGTATTTAATAAGGCGCAACGCATTAATGGATTATTAGTTCCGGTTAATTTTTGGAAAGTCGTGGTTTATAAAACAAAAACCGGTATATCCGCCATGGGGTTGATCATGAGCCAGGAAAAATATTTTGATAGGCTGAAAGCAAAAAGTATGCTGCCCGATGGAATGATACCGGCACAAGCGCTTACAAAGGACTCCATAGATAAACTGTATTCTAAAAAAGAGCTGATAGACGCGAAAGTTAAAATAAGTTTGATTGAAGAAAAAACAAATATCAGGTTTGGATTAAATGAGGTAGACGAAAAAAAAGACCATGCAAAACTGGATATTGAAGTGATAAACCCATCATCGCATTTACCGCTGAATGCTCAAGCTTCCATAAAAGAAATGCCCGACAAAAGACAGCAAAAAAAATTACAGGATTTTTTTGAAGCGATATGATGAAGTGAATTTGCAATAAGCAAATAGCATAAATGAATTAAGATTTGGAAAATAAAGGAGTTGTTTACCTGCCAGGTTAAAAAACCTCGCGGGTTTTTTTCTGTCATTTTATATATGGGCTCGTGAAAATATATTTAATTTAAGTCAGCCATTCATTATATTGTAGGCTAAATTCCTTTTTACAGTTTAAATATTTTGAATATGGACCTGTCTTTTCAGAACCAGGTTGGCATTATTACAGGCGCTGCTTCTGGCTTGGGCCGGTCAATTGCTCTTAAGCTTTCAGGGTTACAAGTTAAACTTGCTTTATTTGATATAAATGCAGAAGAGTTGATGAGGGTACAATCAGAAATTAAATACGAATCTGAAATTTACCCTGTGGATATAACGAATGAAAACAAAGTGAGCGAGGCCATACAACGGGTACGAGAGCGGTTTGGAAGAATCGATATCCTGGTCAATAGTGCAGGTATTACCGGCAAGACAAACATCAAAACCCATGAGGTTGATTCCGATGACCTTCGGCTGGTTTTCGAGGTTAATTATTTTGGGTCTTATTACACTTCCAGGTACACGATACCCTGGATGATGGAAAACAATTATGGCCGTATTTTGCATATTGCCTCTATTGCCGGCAAGGAGGGGAACGCTGGCATGCTGGGTTATTCTTCCAGTAAAGCAGCGGTAATTGGTATGGCGAAAGTGCAGGGAAAAGAATATGCACATACCGGTATTACCATAAATGCACTTGCCCCTGCAGTTATCCGAACTGCCATGGTAGATGCCATGCCCGAAGAACAGGTAAGATATATGACGGATAAAATACCAATGAAACGATGCGGTACATTTGATGAGGTGGCAGACATGGTAGCGTTCATCGTTTCCCCGGCAAACAGTTATACAACCGGGTTTACATTTGATCTCAGCGGCGGAAGAGCAACGTATTAATTGTTAATGGTTAATTGTTAATGATCAATTGATAATGGTTAATGATCAATGATCTTACGCAGGTTGCCTTAATCAGCCATTAATAATTAACCATTAGTAATTAATTCTACTTTGACAAGTCATGAAGTTATTCTGTTGGTTCTGTCGCATGTCTGGGCAGCAAATATATTACACAGAGCTACACGGAGAAGGCACGGAGTTTCACAGAGCGCCTCCGTGTATCTC
>JBDSBP010000588.1:0-21860 GCA_039921525.1 Chitinophagaceae bacterium
TGCGAGGCAACTCATTTTCTTTTGAAAACTCTTTTTATTTTGTTCAGGATTCCAGCTTTACTTTTATTTTCTTCTTCAAAATATTCTCCCCCATGGCCATACCCATAACCGTAACTTTTACCATAGCCGTAATTACCATAGTATCCGCCATAAGTACTGCTGTTTTTTACATCATTTAATAAAATGGAAATTTTAGGAAGTTTATTTTTCTTATACAGCTCATTTACCAGTCCGAGCTGCTTCTTCAAGGTGTAATCCTGTCGCATGATGTACAAAGTTGCATCCGCATAAATACTCAATATTACTGCGTCACTTACCAATCCAAGAGGCGCAGAGTCAATGATAATTGCATCAAAATTACCTTTCAGGTAGTCAAATAGTTCTTTTACTTTTTCATCCAGTAATAACTCTGCAGGATTGGGTGGAATCGGCCCGCAGGGTATTACATATAAATTTTCTACCTGTACTACAGGAATGATAATTTCCTGGATTGAGGCATTACCAACAATAAAATTAGTGAGCCCCTTTTTACCCTTAAGATCAAGTCCCGCAATAATTTTTGGCTTACGAATATCAAATTCAAGGATAACGGTTTTCTTACCAGTCAATGCTAATACCGAACCCATATTAGTGCTAACAAACGATTTTCCTTCGCCGCTGAAAGAAGATGTTACCAATAAAACCGGCCGTTCCACTTTATTAAGAATGAATTGAAGATTGGTACGAATGATACGGAATTGTTCGGCTATGAATTTTCGGTTATTTTGGGTAACAACAAGCGTTTCTTTGCCGTCGGAATGGCCGATCTCTCCGAGGATAGGAGCCTGTGTTAATTTTTCAACATCCTGCCGGCTCGTAATCTTATCATTCAGGTACTCTTTTAAAGCAATGATGGCAATCGGAACTCCTAAGCCCAATAATACAGCAAGAATATAAATACCTTTACGGTCAGGTCTTAGGGGAACACTTAGTGATTTTGCAGGTTCTAGTACTTTAGAATTTGAGATAGTTGATGCTGAAGAAATAGAGGTTTCTAATTTTTTCTGTAAAAGGAAGGAATAAAGATCTTCCAATATCTTCTGTTGCCGAGTTATTTCCAGTAGCCTTCTTCCCTTGCCAGGCACTTCGCTGATTTCCCCTTCAGCTAGCTTTGATTTTGCAATAAGGTTATCGCGGGTAATTAGATAAGATTGCTGAATATTTTTTAGATTTTCCCTGATCTGTTCACGAAGTTTTTCCAGTTCAATATCAAGGATTTTAATAACGGCATTGGCGGGTGTTGTCGAATTTAACTGTGTTTCTCTTTTAAGTTGAGCGGTATTGTACAACGATATCAATGCCTGCAAGGAAGGCTCTGAAATTCCCAGAGATGTAGGAACTGTTTTATAAATGTTCCTTTCATCTTCTAAATAAGTTGTCAGGTAATTCAAGATTTTTAGTTGAACTTCCTGTACTGTCAAATTGTTATTTGCTGAATTCAGTTCACTAAAGCTTATAATAGACTGCTGCTCCAGGTTAATGGCCTTGTACTTCTCCCGGTAATTCTGCAACATTAACTCAACGTTACTTAATTCACGCTTTAACGTATCCACACTTTCTTCAATAAATTCAAGTGTGTTTTTTGTGACAATGCGTTTATCTTCTATACTGGACAAATTATATTCCTGCATTAACTGGTTTACGATATCCCTGCCCAATCTTGGATTTTCTGTTTCTAAAGTCACCAATAATACATTTGAATAATCGTTGATCGGTGTAACATTAAAACTACCAGCTATTCCATCGGCAATGTCTTCCAGGGGAATCCATGAAACTGCGAACAACGAACTTCCATATTGTTGATAATTGGTAGGACTTTTAATGAATCTCACTTTCCCATAACTTTTTTCAATCACCTGGCCCATATATACAGGCTTGGGGGAATTATCAATGTTAATCGTATTTTCATTAATAAAATTTACAGTAATAGTAAAAGCCTGCGTGGAATCTTTCAACTCCAGGATTTCAAGCCAAAATGGCGACTCTTTGGGATGCAACTGGTAAGATTTCACATTTCCCTCTGAGACATAATAGAGTTGCAAATTCAGGTTATGTACAATTCGCTTTGATATGCCTGATGATTTCAGAATCTGGACTTCATCATTCAGGTTCTGAGATTCACTCCCCATAAAAAGCTCCGCAAATTTACCCTGACCTGCTCCACGGCCATCCTTTTTTATCATCAGTTTGGATTGCACCTGGTAAACAATAGGAGAATACCTCAATTTAATAAAAGCCAATACAAGGAATAACACGGTAGATAATACAAGCCAGGGAATATACTTCAGATGCTTAAGTATGAATTCCCTGGGACTAAACGCTGCAGTTTTATCTATTGATATGTTAACCTGTTCTTCCATAAAATTTGTTAGAGTAATTAACTGCTACTTAAATACCGTATAAAGAAATATCAATGTCGAAATAACCGTTGTAGCAAGTGAAATAGTTCTCGCTACTGTCTGATCAATATTCGCGAGCTTATTACGTGTTTGTTCCACAAATATCAAATCATTTTGTTTAAGGAAATAATAAGGAGAGTTAAAAATATCTGGGTTTGTAAGGTCTAGCCTGGCAAATTCCCGTTTGCCATTTACTTCCCGAATAACCATGACATTTTCTCGCCTGGCATAAACGGTGAGCCCACCCGCCAGACCAATAGCTTCAAATATGTTAACTTTCTCATTTGGCACAGTATAAACACCTTCCCGGGTTAATTCGCCAACCAGGGTGATTTTATAATTGACAAACCGGATGGTGTAATAGGGATTTTTCAGAAACTCTTGTAGCTTGCTATTCAGTGAATCAGTCAATTGACTTTTGGTTAAACCTTCTACATGAAAGTCTCCAACCCCCTGCATCTGGATGTTGCCCTTTTCATCGACCAAGTAACCACCCGCTGAATTGGGCTGATTGTAAATAGCTGTTGCTTCCACATTATCACTAAATACCACGATACTAATCAGGTCTGCACGCTGAATTACCGGTTCCTTGATGTCAATCTGACTCAGTTGGGCAGTGTCAAACTGCCCCTGTACATATTGAATAGGGCGGGTGTTTATACAAGAGGCAAGATGTAACAGTAAAACAAACGATAAAATTTTTATGGCAATGTTCATAGTTGATAATAGAGCTATCTGCTCAAAAATTACGCATCAAAACTTAATCTCCGGGGATATTAATAAAGAATATGATTAATTGCATCACACAGCTTCGCCATCTCAGTCACATATAAAATTCTGCAACCAATTGATTTTTAATTTGTTATTTAAAATTTATTTAGTTCATTGTAAAATGAAAAAAGGCATACCCTAGCAGTTTTATCGTACTATCGTATACCTTTATTTTAATTTTTTATGAACCAGTTTGTTTTTAACTCTAACCGTATCAGAATTGCTAATAATTTCGAATAAGAAATGATATTTGATTTATACATTCTGAATCTTAAAAGATTTCTCCGTGCAACAAAATAGATGTCGCTTTGGAAATTTCGTGCAAATATAGGAGATTTTATAATGCCAGAAGGTATGCCAACAGGAAATTGGGCTTATAGTTTGAATTACAAAGCATTACACGTTATTCTTGAATAATTTTGATCGTATTTAACAACAAGCATTTCATTCTCTATCCTTTAGGGATTACGAATTAAATAAAATGGGTGAAGCTTTGAAGACCCGGGAGTGTATACCGTTAGTTTTTCCTTAGCTAAAAGAAACTATCTTTAAAAAAAACTAACGCAGTTATTTGAACCAACGATTCTACTCACTGGATGTTTTCCGGGGAGCAACAGTGGCTTTGATGATCCTCGTTAATAATCCGGGAAATTGGAGCCATATTTATTTGCCACTGGAACATGCAGCCTGGCATGGTTGTACTCCTACGGACCTGGTTTTTCCCTTTTTCCTTTTCGCTGTGGGCAATGCCATGTCTTTTGTTATGCCACGGTTGGAAGCTGGCGGTACGATTGCCTTCCTTAAAAAGATAATGATCAGATCCTTGCTTATTTTTGGTATTGGCTTGTTGTTGAATTGGTCTCCCTTTGTGAACTGGCAGGGTAACCAACTTACTTTTAAGTCGTTTGGTAATGTGCGGATATTTGGAGTACTGCAACGTATTGCCCTTTGTTACTTTTTTGCTTCTCTTATTATTTACTTTTTTAAAAGCAGGGGAGCTTTTATTGCATCAGTCGCCATATTGATCGGATATTGGATCGTTTGTTTATTCGTTGGCAATCCGATAGAACCTTATAGCCTGGAAGGTTTTTGGGGCACTCCTGTGGACAGATCACTTTTGGGAGATAATCATATTTATAAAGGAGAAGGCGTTGCTTTTGACCCGGAAGGCCTGATTAGTACCATACCTGCCATAACGCAGGTAGTTTTCGGATACCTGATTGGTCAATACATTCAACAAAAAGGGAAAATCTTTGAAATGGTCAGCAATCTATTTGTGGCGGGGGCAGTTTTTATTTTTGCGGGCCTTTGCTGGGATATGATTTTCCCCATGAATAAAAAAATATGGTCCAGCTCATTTGTAATTTATTCCACTGGTGTAGCCATTACTATTTTAGCAGTTATGATTCATATTTTAGAATTCAGGAAATATAAGGGATTTCCAACCCGTTTCTTCGATGTTTTTGGAAGGAATCCCTTGTTTATATTTGTATTGAGTGGGTTACTGCCAAGGCTGCTCGCACTGATAAGAATACCTGACCATATTGATAATAATAGAAAAACTATTTATTTAACTCCTTTCGGCTGGTTCTATGAATATATTTGCAAACCGGTTTCAAACAATCTGAATAACGGCTCACTGTTTTATGCCGTGTGCATGATAAGCTTTTACTGGCTTATTGGTTATTGGCTGGATAAAAAGAAAATATTTATTAAGGTGTGACGTCCGAAACCTACTAAACCTCACTTCACTATTGTATCACTCAATTTTTCCTTGCCGCTTGTCCATTGAACAAAATAACGGCCTGAGGGAAGATGGGATAAAGAGGCAAGCGTTTTAGAAGATCTTGATTGAACCGCAATAATATGTAAAAGCCTTCCTGCATAATCATATATCCTGATTTCGCTATTATTCCTGCGGGGATGTTGCACAGTTATAGTTTGCTGGAAAGGATTGGGGTAAATTGTAATCTTAAATTCCGGAGAAAAATCACTAAGCAATTTAATAACTGAACTGTAGGATATGGAACTATCTGAAGTAAAATACTTAAGCCTGTAGAATATGGAATCAATTGCCGAATGGGTATGTACAAATTGGTAATTATTGTTTTGATCATTATTGACGGCTTTAAGGCTCCCGGCTTCCATAAAATGATCGCCATCTAAACTGTATTCTATAACGAAAGATGAAAATCCATATTCATTGAATGTACGCCATTGAACTAATGATTCTTCTTCCGATCTCACAGAGCCAATGAAAGTAGATAAGCCACCAGGTGTCTTGAATGTTATACTGTCGTTTTCAACTAAGGGGCGTTTAGGATAAAATAAGGGGGGATTAGTCATGCCGGCTGTAACCTTTCTTATTGAATCTGCCTGGAGCGTATGGGTTAATGTCCAGTTTCCGTTATCAGGATCTTCAAAAATCGCTTTCAATCCTAGCGGGTTATTCCTGAGATCAATAAAGATACTATTCTTATCCTGCCCTGTTAATAATTGCCAATTTGATAAGGTAAATATATCCTGATCGTTGTTATTATTGG
Source organism: Chitinophagaceae bacterium (assembly GCA_039921525.1). Taxonomy (GTDB): domain Bacteria; phylum Bacteroidota; class Bacteroidia; order Chitinophagales; family Chitinophagaceae; genus JADCRZ01. The sequence continues at coordinate 5,753 of JBDSBP010000588.1, forward strand.
GATTAACCATCCAGTGAAATCGGGTACCTCTTAAAAGGATAAACGCATTATTATTGCTTGAAATATTAGCGGCAGTACCTTTGCCACCACTATTAAACGCAAAATTCATGTAAATGGAATTGTTGTCATTTACATCACAGATATAGATATTATTATGAGCCTTCAACAACCCTGCTACCTGCATTGTTGTAACCGTTTGATACGGACCATGCCAGGTAGAAAAACTATGAATAATAGAATTAGATACCTCAACATTCAAATTGGGAAATATTGAACGAATTCCGTAAGCCGTGGCGCCATTCGCGAGGTTCTGGTTATTATCGTTTCCATTGGTTTCAATAAGTACATTATTAATTAGCAATTCTCCGGGTACATCCAGTTTGGAAATCGGGAAGATCGCAGATTGGCTTGTTTTCCTAAAAATAGAATTTTTGATAGTCAACTTTGTTCCTCCGCCATACCACCATCCAGTGGGATATCCTTCTACATAACAGTTGTTAACTTCAATAGAGTCTGTATTATTTGAGCTAAGCCCGTTCATTGCATCAGTGGTATCTGCAAATGCATAAACCTTATCCAGTAATAAAGACTTGTGATTTACCGCCCCATTTGTATGCGTGTATAAGGTATTGGGAACATCCAAAAATATTGTATTCGTTACCTTGTTAATTCCATCCTTTCCTTCTGCGCTATAAAAAACTGCTGCAATCCTGTCCTTTAAACCCTTTGGTCCGGGTAAAAACAGGCTGCTATCAATTTGCCCGCTTTTTATGACAGCATGATGTGTTCCACCACCCTGAAAAATCACATTTTTTATTGATGTATTTTTTCCGCCAGACAGCATTCCATACCCATTGCCAGAGGTTTGCAAGAATAAGTTTTCATAAGTAACATTATCGATATTGTATCCATTAGTATTAAAATTTCTGGTTGCTACTTCATACCTGAATTTGCTTTTGCCCGGTATACCTTTAAAAGGATGTATGTACACCATCGCCGAATTAGATGTTATATCAGGTGTGTAATATGTTCCGGGTACGGTTTTGCATTTTTCCAAATCAGAAACTAAGGTTAAATATTTTACCGCAGAAATGGGATGTGTTTGTTCTAATACGGTATCAATTTCGGCAACCATAACATAGTTATATGCAGGACCGCTTAAATCAATGAAGTGTTTCAACAGATGCCCATATACATTATTAGTGTTGGGGACCAAAAGCCAATCACCTATAACATCCATTCCTGTTATTTTGGCTAGTCTTTTCGGGTTCTTCAAACCAAAACTACTTACATGGAGGTTACCATTTACCGGATCTAATTGTTCCCTAAATATACTGTTTGCTTCCAGATTCAATGAGGTCGCAGACCCGGATGTTGATGTACCAGATATCAATGTTTCAATGCTGCTAATATTTAATTTTGGCGTTGCAGATGATCTTCCATCATTAGTATCTGAACCTCTATTTGAAACATAAAAACTGTTACCCCCTACTGAAGGAATGGTGTCAATATTCTTGTTTGGGGAATAATTACTTTCATAATTATCTTTTGAATTTGAATAAGAAAAGGAATGAATCAATAAAATGAATGATGATAGTAAAAAAACACGGAGTAAAAAACTTGCCATAAGCGTTTGATTAGGTATCAGATAAATCGAAATAAATTAAATTTCTATAAACATTAAAACTGCCAATAAAATGACAGATGAAATAGATAACTAAAAATTTAACAACTTTCGAAGTTTAAACCAGAACATTATTACCGAGATTTTAAGGCAAGTACGGCTGCGAATGTAGCCATATTTTAAATAGCGATATATTATAATATATAATTTTTTGATTTTATTCGTGAAAGCTATTATGAAGTTGCAGTAAGCTACTCTTTCACAAAACTACTGCTTCCTTTCCGGCTCCCCTCCTTTAATACCTGTAAGGTATAAACACCTTTCTGCATGCCACCCACATTAACAAAACCCTTCCAGGAAAACTGCTGTTTTGCCACATGTAATTTTTTTACCAGTGCTCCCTGGATATCATGAATAGCAATTTCTATTGGTCCGTAAAAATCACCCTGCACATGTATGGTAAGCCTGTCCTTAACCGGGTTAGGGTAGGCTGACAATTCCACCACATGGCTATTATTGTTAATAGTAATAATATCAGAATAAGTGAATGAGCCGTCCTTATCAATATTTTTCAGTCGATAATAACTCAAACCCGCGGGTGCTTTTTCATCAATAAAAGAATATGTTTTCAGACCAGCCTTTTGAACGCCAATATTAGAAAAGTTTTTACCATCCTGGCTTCTTAATATTTCAAAATGATCCGCATGTTCTTCGCTTGAGGTAGCCCATGTTATATTGTTGGCTTTACCATTGTTTACCCCTTTAAAATAACTGATGCCGACAGGTAATGCCGTAGTAACATTTACATTTACTTGGTCTGTTTTAACAATTCCAAACTGATCTGTAACCGTTAGCTGAAATATATAGTTACCTATTTCGAGGTTTGTGAGGTTCGTCACCGGGTAAGATGGTTTTTCGATCGCGAAATTAGAAGGTCCCGCAATTTTTGTCCAGGCATATTTTACTATCACATCATTGGGATCCCTGGAAGCCGAACCGTTCAATACTGCGTTAGTGGAAGGGAATACGACGTTTATGTTATTTCCTGCTTCCGCAATCGGATCCTGGTTGTTCGCCGGGGTGTTTAACCGGGTTGTACCCGTCATCCATTCCCAGATATTCGGGTATTGGTAGTCGTGAAGGGTATCGAGTGACCAGTTCCACGATTGGGTGTGCATTCCCGTTGGGTAAATAGTTGCCAAGGGAGGCAACTGGGGGGAACATGCATTAATGCCGTTTATGGCATCGATTGTTACCTGAACAGGAATTGCATCATCATCTATTGATTGAAATGCCCAAACTGCCGTATTGCCCCTGGCGATATTGCATATGTCGAAATCAACATAATCCGGGGAAGGTGCCACAGGGAAAATTCCTGCAATGCGGTTAGCATTGGCGGTTGATGCGGAAGGGTATAACCATGCGCCACCTCCGCCCAAACTATAGCCCGTTAAAAATATCTTATTAACATCGATATTGAGGTTATTGGTTGCGTAATCAATCATGGCATCTATATCATCAGTACGCCATTTGGGATATTGCGGTAATAGCTGTGGTAACAAAACGATAAATGCCTGCTCCTGGCCGCCAATGTTGAATTTCAGTGTTGCATGGCGCCTGCTTACCCATTCACCCAGTCCCCATGACAAAACCAGGTCTAATTGAGGTAAGATTCCATTTCCCTTTTCTCCCGCTCCATGCATGGCAATAATCACCGGGTATTTATATGTTCCTGTAGGGTTATAACCGGCTGGAAGGAATTCATAAAACCCAACAGGACTGGCAGTTCCCGCCGGTTTTGCCGTTAACTGGGCTGATAAGAATGATGGTAAAAACAATAGGAACAAAGGTAAAAATCTACACATAAGTAAGAGGTTTGCAAAATATAAAATATCATACCAAAGCATTTGGTAGATTAACGTATCTAGAAATGAAAGATATTGATTGGTAAACAGGAATAAAGGACTCGAGGTCTTACTTCGGATTGGAAAAGTACCAGGTTATATTATACCTATAATGCAATATTATGTTTTTTAAAATTATTTTGGGGAAATTAATTAGCGAATAGATAATTTTCCAATTTCAGACCAGTAACCGTTCCCTTTCGAACATTCTTTAACTCTGCGAAATATTTTTGTTACACAGAGATGCACGGAGAAGACACGGAGATACACTGAGGCGCTCCGTGTATCTCCGTGTCTTCTCCGTGCATTTCTGTGTAATATATCAAAGTAGAATTAATTACTAATGATTATTTAATGCTGGCTTATATAACCAGTCATTCTTCCGTCCTAATGAATTTAAGGCGACTATCAACCATAAATACTTCAACAATTTTAAGTTCCTTTCAATTTGGTTCTGATAATGAAATAACCAAACTAATAAGTAGCTTTCTGTCCCTTATTCCGGGTAGGTTACTTCCTCAACACCTTAAACTCCGAACCCTCTTTCCATTTAGGCCACGTTGTTTCAAAAGCTAATCTTTTACCAACCTGGAACAGCAATTCAATATCTTCCAACCCACCCGAAAGATCCCACCTCTTTGCATCATATTCATCCGCAGGACGATGGTAATATTTTTCCGTGTATTCATCTTCCATTTTTTGGCCATACTCTTTTCCTTTCGCTACATCATCAACACCGCCGCCGGTTGTTAAGGCGGGAATGCCAACCTTGGCAAAACTAAAATGGTCTGATCTAAAATAATGACCTGCCTCCGGATGGGTTTCAGGAGCTATATACCGACCCTTTTTTTCCACTTCCTGTTTAAGATAATCTTCCAACTCCGACTGGCCTGCGCCGGATATCACGATATCTTTTGTCTTGCCAATATTGTTAATAACATCCATGTTTATATTAGCCACCGTTTTATCGACCGGGTAAATTGGATGGGACGCATAATAAGCCGAACCTAACAGACCCTGTTCCTCAGCAGTAACTGATAAAAATATAATCGTTCGCTCCGGTTTATTTTTCAAACTCTTAAAAGCTTTTGCTATTTCAAGTAGTGCAGCAGTTCCGCTGGCATTATCTACGGCGCCGTTATAAATAGAGTCACCCTTTTCATCCGGTTTACCAATACCAAAATGATCCCAATGCGCGGTATAAATAATATATTCATTGGGCCTTTTGCTTCCAGTTATTTTGGCTATAACATTTTTAGATTTATTAAATACCGCATTAACCCTCATGGAAGTAGAAACTTTCAGATTTAAAGGAACTGCTTTAAATCCACGTTCATGCGCTTTTACCAACAAGCTGGTATCACCAAGTATTTTCCTGGCAGCATCGCCGGAAACCCATCCCTGAACAGGACAATGGTATTCATTGCTGCCCCGCGTATCCAGGTGCATCTGCGCTTTGCCCCAGGAATTCTGTACCACATTAAAGGGGTAGGAGGCAGCTTCCGTATTATGAATGATCAAACATCCTTTTGCCCCCTGGCGTGCTGCTTCTTCAAACTTATAGGTCCAGCGTCCGTAGTAAGTCATGGCGTTGCCTTTGAAAAAACTACTGTCGCCCACACCATAACCCGGATCGTTAACCATCACAATAACCACTTTCCCTTTAACATCTATTCCGGCGTAATCATTCCATTTGTATTCGGGTGCCACAACACCAAAACCGGCAAACACAACCTCTTCATTTTTCAGCGAGACCGACGAATCTGTACTTTCTGTCCAGATAACATAATCGTCCATTTTTTTTAAGTCGAAACTATTTTTAGGAGAAGTAAATTTCATGGTCGCGTCTATATCGGGTGTTATTTCAACCAATGGAACTTCCTGGAAATAACTGCTTTCATTGCCAGGCTCCAAACCCATATTTTTAAATGATTGTGTGAGATAATCCACGGTTCTTGTCTCACCGATGGTAAAAGGCCGGCGACCCTGGAAGGAATCCGACGCAAGCATGATAATTTGATGGGCGAGGGTATCCTTGTTAAAAGAGGCCAGGCCATCCTGGTCATCAGTTGTGGTAGCAGCCTGCTTACAGGAAACAGAACAAAGCAAACCAAAAAGGTAAGAAGCGATATAAAAAAACTTAGACATAAAGGAAATTTAGTGTGTTTAGATTCTCTCCTAAAATAGGTGTTATACTTTGTATCTTCAAGAAAAGCTGTCGGCGGTCGGCTATCAGCTTTCAGCTTATTTGACACAGTATTGAAATAATATATTAGTTTTCAATTTGCTTCACCAATTTTACCTTATAATACAATCGGCCTGCGATTTCTTAAAACTAAAAGCTAAATTCATTATCTATAAACAACTATATGCCATTATGAATCGAAAATCCACTTCTCTCAAACTAACTGTAGTGCTTTCTGCGTTGATCCTATTAGGATTTTCTTTCAACACTGTTATGAAGCCCAGGTTAGTAAGCAGCGGACCGCCTGATCCTAAAATTCAAAAACTTAAGCTTCAACCTAATTTCAAAGCGGAAGTTTTGTATAGTCCGTCTGAAAACGGGCAGGGTTCATGGGTTGCCATGACCTTTGATGATAAAGGAAGGATGATCACCTGCGATCAATATGGGTTCCTGTACCGGTTGGAAATCCCGGCTATTGGCGCGGGTTCTGTTACCCCAAAAGTAGAAAAGCTGGTTGTAGGCCCCGCAACAAATGACACATCGAAAATCAAGGTGGGCATGGGATTCGCGCAGGGACTACTCTGGGCATTTAACAGCCTGTATGTTATGGTAAATCATAATGGTAACAGGGACTTCGACAAGGGCAGCGGACTCTACCGGTTGCAGGACACAGACGGCGACGACCAGTATGATAAAATCACCCTTATTAAAGCACTGCAGGGTTCGGGTGAACACGGACCTCATAGTATCATCCTGTCTCCTGATAAAAAATCCCTGTACGTTGTTGCAGGAAATTTTACCAATGTTCCCAAAATGGATACTTACAGGCTGCCGTCCAACTGGGGTGAAGACAATATTTTCCCCCTGATAAAGGATCCGCGCGGGCACGCAAACGATCGCAAAGCACCGGCCGGCTGGATAGCACATATTGATTCGTTAGGAAAACACTGGGAGCTGATAGCAGCAGGTTTTAGAAATACCTTTGATATAACTTTTAACGAAGACGGCGAACTCTTCGCATATGATTCTGACATGGAATGGGATTTCGGAACACCCTGGTACAAGCCCACGCGCATTATGCACGTAACCAGCGGAGCGGAATACGGTTGGCGTACCGGTAATAGTAGCTGGTCTCCCACCTTTGCGGATAATTTACCTGCGATCTTAAATATCGGCCAGGGATCGCCCACCAATTTTACTTCCGGTAAAAATTCGAGGTTCCCCGATATATATAAAAGATCTTTATTCGCCTTTGACTGGAGCTTTGGAATCATTTATGCCGTGCAGGTTAAGCCGCAGGGAGCCACCTATACCGCGCAGGCAGAAGAGTTCATTTCAGGTTCACCCTTGCCTTTAACTGACGGACTCATAGGCCCGGATGGTGCATTATATTTCCTCACCGGCGGACGCAGGCTGGAATCTGATCTTTACCGCGTGTACTATGGTGATAATAGCCTGAAACAGGATGACCCGGCTCCTGAAAAATATTCCGCAGAGATAATACAGGCGCAAAAAACCAGGAAGCAGTTGGAAGCATTCCACCTCGGGCCCAAAGAAGGTGCGGTAGCTTTCGCCTGGCCATACCTGAAAGATAATGACCGGGTGATCCGGTATACGGCAAGGATCGCCATTGAGCACCAGCCTGTTAAGGAATGGCAGGATAAGGCATTGAAAGAAAAGGATCCGCAGGCCTGCATCCAGGCTATCATAGCTCTTGCAAGACAAGGTGATTCGAGCCTGGAAGATCAATTGGTGAATTCACTAACGGGCATTAACTACAGTAAACTTACTGAATTGCAGCAAATGGATCTGCTGCGTGCCTTTGAATTAATTTTCTTCCGGATGGGCCGGCCTGAAGAAGGGGCCAGGGCAAAAACAATAGCCTACCTTAACCCTAACTATCCTGCTAAAACCAATGACCTGAACAGGGGACTTAGCAAGGTGCTGGTTTACCTGGAAGCCCCTGGTGCAGTGGCAAAAACCATGGCGCTGTTAGCAACAGATAAAGATGAAAGTCCGAAACAAAAAACTTTCTCCGAGGGTTCTGATCTCATTCTTCGAAACCCGCAGTATGGTCTTGACATCGCAGCCATGCTGGCCAAAGCTCCCCCATTACAACAGACCTATTATGCCAATGTGTTAAGCCAGGCTAAAACCGGCTGGACGCCTGAATTACAGGAAACCTATTTCAAATGGTTCTATAATGCATTTAAGTACAAGGGAGGATTGAGTTTCGTTGGATTTATCGATAAGAGTCGCAAGGCAGCTCTTAAAAATGTTTCTAAAGAACGTTTTGCATATTTTAATTCATTGTCGGGTGATTCGTTGCTGAACCGTTCTGGTATCGATCTTGCGCAGGTTACGCGTCCAAGAGGTCCTGGCAAAAACTGGCAGATGGCAGAAGCGCTTCCTTTGGTACAGGACAGCCTTAAAAATCGCAACCTGGAGCAGGGAAAAGCAATGTTTGCTGCTACGCGCTGCATTTCGTGTCATACCATGAAAGGTGAAGGCGGCGCCGTTGGTCCCGATCTAACGCGGTTGGGTACACGCTTTACACCGAAAGATATGCTGGAAGCCATTATTCAGCCAAGCAAAACCATTTCGGATCAGTATGCGGCTACTGTGTTCTACCTCAGGAACGGAAGTTCGGTATTGGGAAGGTTAACCAACCAGGATGCAACAAAATATTTTATTTCACAAAACCCGTTTGCTCCTGAAACAGTGCGCACCTTGTTGAAAAAAGATGTAACCAAAACCATGGTTTCTGATGTTTCGGTAATGTTGCCGGGAATGATAAATAGTTTGAATGCAGAGGAGTTGAAAGATTTAATGGCCTACCTGATGTCAGGAGGGAATAAGGATAACCCGGTTTATTCGGCGAGTAAGTAGTTATGAGAGAGGGCTATCAGCTGTCAGCTATCAGCGTCGAAGCGAAACACCTCTATCCAGGAGACCCGTAAATACGAAGAGCTATCAAAAAGGCAATCACTTTTTAACAGCTCTTCGTTTTATTTTAAATTAATTAGACTTCTAAAATTAAATTACGTTGTATTAGCTAATAGCCGATAGCTGATAGCCGACAGCTAATAGCTGATAGCTGATAGCTTTCCTCAAATCCACTCCACATTTGTATCCTTCCAGCTCCTCGAAGCGGCCGATTCCAGCACTGCTTCGCAGACTTTTTGTGTTTCAAGTGCTTCTTTAAAAGTGGGTGAGCAGGGTTCGCCGGTGTCAAGACTTTTGAAGAAATCGGCTGCCTGGTGAATAAACGTATGTTCGTAACCGATACTGGTGCCGGGTATCCACCATCTTTTCATATAAGGCTGATCTCCGTCGGTAACGAGAATATTACGCCACCCACGAACAGTGGATTCATCATTATGGTCAAAGTATTCCAGCCAGTTCATGTTGTGGAGATCCCAACGAATGGAAGCGTTTTCGCCGTTGATCTCGAAGGTATACAATGCCTTATGCCCCCTGGCATAACGGGTAGACTCAAACAAACCAAGGGATCCATTTTCGAAATGACAATGGAAAATACACGCGTCATCGATACCCACCTTTTGCACTTTACCGGTCAGTTGATGCATGCGTTCTTTTACAAAAGTTTCTGTTACCGCGGAAACATCATTAATACCACCATTAAGCCACATGGCAGTGTCGATGCAATGTGCAAGCAGATCGCCTGTAACACCAGATCCGGCAACATCCGAATCCATCCTCCATAATCCTTCCCCGCCTTGTGGCAGGTCGGCATTGATCGTCCAGTCCTGCAAAAAATTAGAGCGGTAATGAAATATTTTTCCCAGCTTGCCGGAATCAATAATTTGTTTGGCTAATGTAACGGCAGGCACGCGGCGGTAATTATACCAAACCGTATTTGGAACACCGGCGGTTTCAATAGCATCTACCATCTGCTGAGATTCCGCCAAAGTTCTGGCCAGTGGTTTTTCGCAAAGGATCATCTTACCTGCAGCAGCAGCCGCAATTGATATTGCCGCGTGCGTGTCATTCGGGGTGCAGATATCCACCGCATCAATATCGTCACGGGCAATCACCGCTCTCCAGTCTGTTTCTACAGATTCATATCCCCATTGGTCAGCGAATGCTGTTACCTTGTCCACATTACGGGCACAAACTGTTTTAAGAACCGCGCGATGCTTCAGCTCAGGAAAAAAATCCCCAATGCGTTTATAAGCATTTGAGTGTGTACGACCCATCAGGCCGCATCCTATCAAACCAATTCTGACGTCCTTTTTTGTTGACATGATGTAATGAGTTTTGAGTTATTGATTGGCTTTTGGCTATCAGCTATCAGCTGTCAGCCATGTAAACTTTATTTTAATGGGAATTAATTCCGCTAATCTTATATCTTGCACGTCCACTTGATAGCCGATAGCCGATAGCCGATAGCTATTCCCTCCATCCATGGAGCTGGCGAACCTTAATCATAAATGAAAGAATATCATTCCATGTTTTTTGCTGGGTCATAACTTCATTGGGGAACATGCATCCATCCCAGCAAATATGTTTGAATGCCTTGGTGAGTATACCATTTTCATCACGCAGCCAATAGCCCGCATCATGTGGAATGTCGAGTTTACCGTTTGGATCTGTAGCCAGGCAATGACGGCCGGTCTTATCATGCGAACCGGTACCATGAACGGTGCCGTCGTTCTGGGCAACATGAAAATCGATGGTCCAGGGACGAAGTGCAGTGGTGAGTTTTTTAAGTCCTTCATTCAACGCTTCACGGTCATTCCAATCAAAATCTTCTGGAAGTATCCTGTCTTCCGGACTATTATACCCGAGCAGGTACAATAACGTATGCGCCATATCGGCCTGGAAACCGATGTTTGGCCGGTCAACTGCTTCTAATGTTTCCACCATAGCTCTCCAGCTATGCATACCGCCCCAGCAAATCTCTCCTTCCATTGCCAGCCTTTCGCCAAAATCTGCCGCCACATCACATGCCTCCCGAAAAGTTTCCGCCATCAGTTTAGTATTGGCTTTTGGATCCTTCGCCCAGGTTAAAGGGTCGGTAGCAGAATCTATGCGTATCACACCGTAGGGGCGTACACCCAGCTCACGCAGCGCTTTACCTACATGCGAAGCTTTGCGAACCTGGTCAACAAACCTATCGCGTTCTTCTTTATTGCCCATGGCGGAACCACCGGTCGGTGGCCAGATAGGCGCCACCAGCGATCCGATATCGAGATGAAGACCCGACACTTGATCTGCCAGTTTTTTGATTCCGTCGTCGCTACTGTCAATGTCAAAATGCGGGTTAAACAGGCCGATATCAATACCGTCGAATCTAACGCCATCTACTTCCGCCGCAGCTGTAAGTTCCAGCATCTTATCAAAGGAAATAATCGGCTCAGAATCCTGGCCCTTACCTACAATGCCGGGCCAGGAGGCATTGTGTAATTTTGGGAAATTATTGTCGTGCATATGGTTTATTTAAATCTTGGATAAAAAAATGCTTTTTAATTTTTACTAGTGTTATGTCAACTCTAAAATGACGCTTGGGCTATCAGCCTTCCCCTATCAGCTATCAGGAGGAAACTAATTGTAGCATTGTTTTCCTGATAGCTGACTGCTGATAGCTGATAGCCAAAATAACCGACGGTTTATGTTTGACATGACACTAGCATGAAAGTGAGTTTAGAAGGTCTAAAAAACTAATCACATTATATTTCCTTCCGGCAAACCCTGAAAGGGTGACATAATCCTCACAGACTTTGAATAATAATCTCAACCCATCGGTGGTGGCATCTGCAATATTTCTTCCTCATACCTCATACTTCACACCTCATACCTAATACCTCATCCCACCACCAGGTCCGGGTTGCCCGGCCCGAAGTGTTTCAATATAACAATAGGATCAGTAGTTGAATGATTCTCTATCACTACACCTTCTAATGCTGCTTTTTCGGTGATGAAAAATTCATCATTTGTCAACTGACCATAACGGATAAGCGCAGGTGTTTCTATATTCCATACACCCATTTTACCATGACCCTGCATTACAATGATGCCATAGGCGCCGCTATCTTTTATGGTAACGGTAACACCCGGTTTTATCGTGAGTTCCTTTGCGCTAAAAGCGTGCGATTTGTAACAGATCCAGTTTTCTAAATAACCGGCAGCTTTCATTTCCTCCAGGGATTTAACAGGTTTAGGCTGCATGAACCTGTTCTGCCAGAGATTAGGATCCAGGTTTAGGTCCCAGTCAATCACATCCAGTAGTTGTTCGAAGTCGCCCTTGCTTTCAGGAGGTGTGCCATTCCACAAAAGTTCATCAGGAATGATAGCTTCGTTTACCAGTGACTGGTACATAGCAAAAACATCCGATGCCTTCTGGGGTTCATAGGTGCACAAACTTCCGGGAGCGTGAAGAAGGCCGGGCGGTACATCCCAGCCGGTGCCGGGTTCAAGCCGGAAGGCTTGTGAGTAGTTGGTAATCTTGTTATCGCCCTTGGTAAAGTTTTCCAGGCACTCCTTGATTTGTGCCCTTGAAGTGCCCGGGGCAATCCCCATAAAAGTATATGGAAAATCACCCCCATGATTGTTTAACTGGGGAGGGAAATAATAGGCTTCCGGTTTACCCATCTGCCCTATCAGCGCGGCTTTCTCATCGTTGTGATGAATATGGTGCGGAAGAGGTCCCATATTATCAAAAAACTTCGAGTACATCGGCCAGGCGCCATGTTCGTTCCATAACCTGTCTCCAATTAATTCTCCTTTCAATTCGTCGATCGCATCCTTTAATAATACTTGTTCGTTTGTAGAGCCCTCGTTAAAAACAATGGCACTCAGTCCTTCATTTTCTCCTGTTAAAGGACCGTTTTTAGCAGGTGTGGTAGAGGATAGCCAACGTTCGTCTATGCCACCCCGTTGTCCACCCAATACGTAATAATCATCAGGATGTAATTTAATGCGGCGGCCCGGCACACAAAAAGATCTTGGCACCCAGGTAGGCGCAAGCCGCAAAATTCCTTTGCCCTGATCAAGAGCCTTTTGAGCAATACTCAGTTTTTCCATGGTTATGTATTAAAATTAAATTTTTAATATGCTGTCGTTGAATCATGTAAAAATAAATTGATTTGTTCTTCACTTGTTAACACTTCAAACTCCAGGTCATACGACCTGGTTTCTCCGGGTTCAAGAAGAATCAATGTCTTTTCCTTCCTTGCTTTCGCCTGCCCGATCGGAGGATTGGTACCAGGCTCCAGGCCGGTAACATATTCCCCTTTACCCCAATGCTGCCAGTTGGTTAACCAGGGCAATTGTTTTTTTGGGAACCGCAAAGCAACCCCCAGTTTAATGTGGGGATTATATAATCCGCATACGCAGTTCCCCGCTGCATCTGCAGTAGCGTCAATAAAAGCAGCTTCTTCCCCAAACCCGGAATGTTCCTCTAACGGCGCCGGGCAACTGCGGAAATCATTTCCTTCCCGGAAAATTGCATTGTTTGGGTTTCCATCCCGTGACTGCCATGTTCCCTGCCAAACAATAGCCGTTCCTTCATCTACCAACGGCCAGCCGAAATTACAATGATACAATAACATGTGCGGCGTGGCAATATTGCCGCGGTTTATCACTTCGTCATGAATACGAACGGATGCCATACCGAGAGTTCCTGAAATGGTACGTTTTAATTCAAGGTTAGGTCCAAAGATCCGGTATTGTTTTATTCTTCCCGTAATGCTCATTTCCATTTTACCTAATACAGGATCGGGTTGTACAATGGACTCAATCACGGCAGGTATATTGCCGATTTCCCCGTGAAGTCCGCGTTCTCCATATTCATCGTTTTCAGGGCCACCCACATGATCCAGACCGCAGGTAGCCATTAGACCACCACCGAAAGTTTTCAGCCAATCTATTCCCCTGTTCGAAAATGTTTGGGGTAAGGTAATTCCAACCTGGCTTATCCAGGCAAGGCTGTGCTGGTTGTAAAATGCGTCAGCGATATCCATTGCCCTGTCAAGAACAACTTTATAACGAAAGCCTGTACCGGTGTTTATCCACGCGATCCGTGTACCTTTTCCCCTGCCGTTGTCTATTACCGCCGTTTCAATTCCCCCCAGTTGCGCAGGATTGGATATTTTGTTCTTCCAGGATTTTTGTGTCAAAATAGTTGTTTCTTTAAATTTTGGCTATCAGCTGTCGGGTATCGGCCACCAGCTATTAGTGCCCATTATTATGCATTTATCTTAAAAGAAAGTCTAATGTATGAAAATAGTATGAAAAGTATAGCTTAAAGTGTGAACCGCAGAGGGAAATGATAAATTGATTATTATGAGTCAATTAGCAAATAATATAAAACGTACCCCCTTCCAATGTCATACTCATCATTTTATCATTTCCATCTGAGGTTCAGACTTTAAACGAAGTTTTTTTCATAGATTGCCCCTCTAATTTTTTTTATCAACACATCCACATACTTCAAACACCAAATATGAAAATTATACAAATGATTGCCCTGTTCGTATTAATGACGGGCAGCCTGAATTCCTTCAGCCAGAAAGCAGACAAGAATGGCTTCATACAATTATTCGATGGAAAAACGCTCAAAGGATGGGAAGGTGATCCTGTTCACTGGCGGGTAGAAAACGGGACTATCGTTGGTGATGTTACACCAACAACCCAAATGAAAACAAACACTTTTCTTATCTGGAGAGGCGGAACGCCAACGGATTTTGAATTAAAAGCTTCGTATCGTATCAGCGCAGGTGGTAACAGCGGCATTCAATATCGTAGTGAACAATTAAAAGACCTGCCGTTTGTTTTAAAAGGCTACCAGGCTGATATAGATGGCGCGAATAAATATACAGGTTTGAATTATGAGGAAAGAGGCCGCGGATTTTTAGCAGCGAGAGGTCAAAAAGTTGTCATTGAAACTGGCCAGAAGCCTGCCATTGTAGGAAGCCTTGGAACTGCAGATTCCTTAGCGACAGTGATTAAGGGTAATGATGATTGGAATGAATATCATTTAATAGTTAAGGGCAACCATATGCAGCATTATATTAATGGAGTATTAATGAGCGATGCAACTGATAACGATACTGTAAATCGTAAATTTACAGGCCTGATCGGGCTGCAGGCGCATGTTACGCCATCCATGAAAGTGGAGTTTCGCAATATTTTGTTGAAGAAGTTATAGGGGAAGGTTGGACTTTTGAAGTGAGGGGACATGGCTTTCGAAGGTTTAAAAACTTCGAAAGCCGGGTTTCAATTTCGAAGGTCAGTGTTTAGAGTTTTCCTGGCTGACTCAACTTTTAAACCCGCTATGCAAATAAAAGCTGGAGTTGATGCTTTTAATTTCATTCCGGGCTACATCAATCATCCAGTTAAAAAGCCTGTTTTTCCTGGGATCATATAAGTTGATATCGTTTGAAATTTTTATAAACACATCCTGGAACACTGTCTCACAACGGATCTTATCCTTCAGGTCATCATCAATAACTTTATATAAAGCAGCTCCGCAGAGGTTGTAAAAATAATTATAGGCTTTTTTATTTTTTCCTTTAATTAAAAGGAATAGCGTCTCTTCCATGTCAGAAGTATATATAGTTTTCAATGAAGGGTATAATTATATAACATACGAAGCACTACCAACTACAGATCTTAGGGAAGGTAATACGACTACGTTATTATGGTATAGAAACTGGTAACTTAGTTATTTATTGCATTCCGATGTGCTTTATCAATCTTTTCTCCAACCTGCGCAGCCTGCCATTGGATAACTCCACCTTTTGATATCCATACGCCTGAACATTTTTTTAAGGTAAATCTTTCAATTTTCTTATCTGCCGATTCTGCATAATATTCATTGAGACCGATTTGGCTGATACGATATTGAACCGGATTGTTATAGTAGTATACTGTAAGACTGAATAGATAGGTCATATAATTGTTTTATAATAGTAACCAATCAATATGCCGGTCATAAATGCCTGATTATCTGCAACTGCAGAAGGAGTACCCTTCCATAAATGGGAATGTTTCTCAAAATGATCCGTTTAAAAATCAAATAAGAGTGACTTCATCCATGCCTGACATTTTTTAAAAACTTCATGGATAAAGACGGTGATACTTATTTCAAATCTGTTCTGGATACAAAATCAAAAGTGAATTCTAGAAAAAGGTCATGTGTCAACAATATTGTTGCAAACAGTTTAATAAAAAACGATACATAAACTGTCATTCCTTAAACCTGTTGAAAGAATATGTTTGCAGGTAATAAATAAAAATCGCCCAAAAATCAGGAATATTTGGTAAAATTGATGTGCCTTACTTTATAACGCATTTAAATCAACGAAGTCCAATGAATAATTTTAATATTAACCGCCGCCGTTTTCTCCAGGGTGCTGCTGCAACACTTGC
>JBDSBP010000589.1:0-5652 GCA_039921525.1 Chitinophagaceae bacterium
TGTTAACCTTCGAGCCAAATGAAATCTTTTTTAGTTTTTTTAATTTTATCAATGGAGCCAACGTGGTTATACTGCTATTGTCGCAGTGTAATTCTTCCAGGTTTATCAAATTTTCAATAGGTTTTAATGATTGCAACGCTATTGAAGTACAGTGAAGAATTCTCAATTCTTTTAAATACTCTAACGGCTCTAAATTCAACACTTGTTTGGATATGGGAAGGCTGTTATCAATACCACAAAAATTAATGATCAATACTTTGAGGTGAATAAATTTCCTTAATGGAGTAAGATCGCCCGGGCCGTTAACCATATAAATCGTATCCAGCTCTCCCAAGGATGCCAGGTCTATGTTATTATACGTTTTTACATAATTTTTCTGCAGCGCCCTAAAGTACATGTCTGTATAACTAAGGCCAAACTTTCTCATGTCATACAATTCGTTTAATGAAGTGTTGATTTCCGAATAATTATTTTCCCCTCCTGTGTTCAACCGGTTTATATATTCGTTTTGCAATTTAAAAACATCTACCCCGTGTTTTTTAAAACATTGATTTACCAGGAAAATTGTTTTCCATTCTTCCGTCAGTTCATTCCACCAGGTAGTATCAATTGGCGTAACAGGCAGTGATACCGGTTTAATAAACGAACTACATACAAACTTTAGTCCCACCAGAAACAGTATGATAATGGTAATTTTTAAGGTCATTCGTTGTTCAATTAGCAAAATTATCAATCAAAATTTGGGGTGGAAATATAGCCAATCTGCCATCCTTCTTTGCTCTTGAACATTTCAAATTCATATTCAGCTAAATTGGTATCTGGCCATTTCACTCCAACCAATGCGGCAGAGTCACTCATGGATGTAATATTATATTGAATACTGTCGATCTTATTCAAAAGAATTTGTGGTTGGGCGGTTATGAGAACAAAATCAAAATCGAAACCTTCAGGTATGCCTGTTCTTAGTGGATTTTGCTTAAGCTCAGCTTCTTTGTCTTCGAAGAATATTCGCCATAATCCAATATATTGTGGCGCTATGAAATTGCTGCGTGTTAAGAAATTAAGAAAGCCGGTATATGCCGTTTTGTTCACCATGAAATTGCCAAGGCTATTTTTTCCTAAAATTGGAAAGGCTATAAGCGTTTTGTAATGGAGCTTATACCATATCAGGAAATCGGTGATATTAGCCTGCACCTGTGCACTGTCGCTTTTAACAACAACAACTTCAGGGGCAGGTGGTTTTATTTCTTTTGTCGGCATTGCTTCATTACAAGCAGGCATGCTTATTAGAATACTTACCAGTGATAAAATAGTTATTCTAAATTTAATGCTACGTTTAACCATGATTGTTATTGTGTGTAAAGGTCTTTGTGAAAGATGACGTATTCATTTCAGCTTTTAAGATTTTATCGGAACAGGGTGATCTTTCAACCATTTTACTACTGCCATAAAATCAGGGGGCATGGTTACTTTTTCCAGGGCAGCTTTTGTAATTGTCTCCTGAACGATCATGGCGAAATTTATACCGTCAGGTCTTGTAGATGCATAATCGGCATGCGCTTCTTCCAGGAGATACCGCACCACTCTCCATATATCCTTCCATTGAGCACTGGTACCCGCATTTTGCGCGGCAGCCATTAAAGGGGTTTGATCATAATTGTTCCAGGCATTAACATTAGCTCCTTTTTGTATCAGTAAAATGGCAATATCGTTTTCCTGTCTGGATGTACCCATGGCCTCAAATAAAAGCGGGGAGCTATTAGCATACCCATGGGTGTTAGGATCGGCTCCTGCATTTAATAATAAAGAAATTGTTTCAGGCGGAAGATGTTTAATGGCTTCTGAAAGAGCGGGTGTGGTAGCAGATCCATGTTCCACTAATATTCGAATACAGGCTGTATTGGCCTTATCATTGACATAAATTTTACTGTCACTACGCAACCGGACGGCAAACTGTAGATAATTTAAGCCATCCCAATCCCATACCCTGTTACCTTGTATATTCAGATCCTGGCCTTTTATCAGCTCACGAAGCTTTAGCGTATCGTTCTGTTCAATAGCGGCAGCGATACTTCTTTGTGTTTTATCTTTGTAATAAATTTCAGCATTTGTTCGTTCCTTTTTAAAGGAAGGGATTTTATCAGATAGGAAGATGCATAATGCAACAAAGGAAGGAAGAGCCGCAAAAATTCCGGCCATAATTATACTGAAATTGGAATGACCAAAACGTAGTGGTATAACTGACAGGGCAATAACCAATAATCCAATTCCAAACAGGATTGTGGTCCAGCCTTTCTCCATGGAATCAACATTCCTGCCTTCGGCACTAGAAAGAAAAAAAACTACAAAAAAAAGCAACGCCGTGGCGTTAAGACCAATAAGTACCCATATTATTCTGACTATCATACGTGTTTCTAAATATCAGGCAATGTATAAGACATATCTGGTAAATATTTTATTTTATGTGCCAATAGTATAGAATTCTTACGCAAGGGTTCCAAATATCAATTCTGCCGATGGGAAAGTCTGGAAGCCTGGTTGGCCAAATGATAGTAAATTGCAAATCGCTACCCTGGAATGCGTAATTCATAATCCATTACCAAGTAATTGGTTCGGCGATGAATACCGGTATTGAGATTTTTGGGGGATGGTTTATTATTGAATGACGGGGAAACTTTACCTTGCGCTGTCTCAACGGTCTTTGAATGATAGCATGGACAATAAGAAGTGAAACTCATGGTAACGAGCGACATGTACAGAAAAAAATATTTCATTTCCAGTAAGTGTTTTAAGATGACACAAAAGAATGCCTATACAAAACAAATCTTTATTCTACAACAGGATATAGGGAGTTTACCCTATTTTATAACAGCAATCACATCATTTTATAACCACCAGCTATGGAGCTGATTGAAAGAGCCGGATTTTTGGCCGTGCTGCGGTCTAAATTTGAAGATATTGCAGATGGTGAAGGGCATTGCATTTTATTAAGCGGTGAATCTGGTATCGGCAAAACCTCTTTAGTACGAGCTTTTTGCAAAGAAAAAAAGAACGATTGCAAGATATACCAGGGCACCTGTGATGCATTATTCACTCCACGCCCACTGGCTCCTTTATTCGATATCGCCTTACAGATACGAAGTGATCTCTGGCATGATAGCGGAGATATTACAGACCGGACTTTGTTTTTTACCAGCTTTTTTCATGAATTAAGTATTCAAAAAGAACCAATACTCATTGTATTTGAAGATATACACTGGGCGGATGAAGCTACGATGGATTTTATAAAATTCCTGGCAAGGCGAATTACGCAACTGCGATGTTTTTTTATTCTAACTTATCGTGACAATGAAATTCATTCCGGTCATCCCTTAAGAAACGTGCTGGGGCAACTTCCTCCTGATTCCTTTACGCGGTTGCAACTGGCCCCGCTATCCAGGCATGCGGTTGAAATGATGGCCGAAGAAAAAGGGTATAGTGGTGAAAATGTTTACAGCATATCGGGTGGTAATCCTTTTTATGTTAATGAGATACTGGCCAGTTACAGCCTGGGAGTACCCGATAATATCAAAGACTCGATATTATCAGTTTACAACCGCCAGGAAAGGGAGACAAAACATGTGTGGCAAATATTATCAGTACTTCCCACCGGCTTTGAGGTCAAATACCTGGAAATGGTGGAACCATTGTATGCCACAGCGGTTGAAAGATGCCTCGAATCAAAAATACTGATCCTGAAAGATGGACTCATTTTTTTTAAACATGAATTATACCGTAGAACCATTGAAGATTCTTTGTCGCCGCTTTTGAGGGTGGCTCTCAATAAAAAGATCCTTGATCTGTTCCTGGAAAGTTTTGAACAAAACCTCGAAGCCGAACGAATTATCCACCACGCAAAAAATGCAAATGCCTATGACCTGGTGGTGCGGTATGCGCCTTTGGCTGCAAAGCAGGCAGCTGCTGTGGGTGCCCACATAGAAGCATCCAAATTATATTTATCCGCCATAGAATATTACCAGGGGCATGATAAGGATACATTAATACTGTTTTACGAATCGTATGCATATGAATGCTATTTAACCAACCAGATTAAAGAAGCTATCATTTATATAGGAAAATCATTGAATTTATGGAAGGAAAAAAATGATGTAGAGAAGATGGGAAATTGTATGCGGTTTCTATCAAGGCTATGGTGGTTTGAAGGTAACCGCAAACAGGCTGAAAGTTTTGGCGAGAAGGCGATTGAAGTGTTAGACAGTCAACCTTCCAACAAGGCAAAAGCAATGGCATATAGTAATATGTCGCAATTGAAAATGTTATCTGATGATACAGACGAATGTATATTGTGGGGAGGGAAAGCCATGGCAATTGCGCGTGAACTGGATGATGAGGAAACCCTTGCCCACGCATTGAATAGCGTTGGATCGGCATTAATGACAATACAGTCATCCATGTTGGAGGGTATAAAATTATTGAAGGATAGTCTTAAAATAGCGTTAAAAAATTCATATCACGAACACGTGGCCCGTGCCTATACCGCTCTTGGCAGCAATAGTGTTACGATGAAAGAATATGTGTCGGCAAAAAATACCTTAAACGAGGGCATTCATTATTGTGAAGAAAGGGATCTTGATTCGTTGAAATTATATATGCTGTCGTGGAAGGCACGATTAAACCTGGAGATTGGAAATTGGGACGAAGCCTATAGCGCTGCTGACAACCTGTTAAAGCACGAAAATCTCTTTGCCGTTATCAAAATTGGCGCGCTTACCGTGGTAGCCACGATAAAAATGAGAAGAGGCGATGCGGATGCACTTCCTTTATTGCTCGAAGCAAAAACCAGGGCTTTTGAAACTATGGAACTTCAAAGAATTATCCCTGCATTATCTGCATTGTTAGAATATGAATGGATAACGGGAGATGTCTGTATTATGGAAGAAACTCTTGATAGAACCATTCACATGATCGACCAGTTGGATAAAATTTCTAAAAAAAATAAATTTTATTATTGGATGCGGAAAGCAAGGAAAGAATACCTGCCGCTACAGGAAAGATATGAGGGCTACGATTCTACTAGTGCGGCAATGGCCCTCGAAGATGCAGCATTGTGTGAAAATTTAGGCTGTTCCTATGAACAGGCACTCGCTTTGTTTGAGGCAGAAGATGACGATAAGAAAAAAGCGCTCGTTATAGTCCAGGGACTTGGTGCAAATGCGGTGTATGAAAAATTAAAATTAGAAATGAGGGCTTCGGGCATTAAAAGTATTCCGCGGGGAATACGAAGAACTACTCAATCCAATCCCGCACTTTTAACAGATCGTGAGCTGGATGTTTTAAAGTTGCTACACGAAGGCATGCAGAACAAGGAAATTGCCACCAGGCTTTTTATATCTGCCAAAACGGTTGATCATCATATTTCAGCCGTTCTCTACAAACTGGAAGTAAACTCACGTACAAAGGCTGTGCAGAAAGCTATTAAACTGGGAATTCTAAAATAGGGACCTTTTAAGGTATAGATAGGGAACAACTCTGCCATCAAATAGGAATAGTGCCGGCAATTTTGCATCATTATTCATCACTAAAATTATTTGAATGAAAAAGTTTGTTGTTGAGAGGCACCTGCCCGGTGCTGGCAACCTTACCGCAGAAGAA
>JBDSBP010000590.1:0-13859 GCA_039921525.1 Chitinophagaceae bacterium
AACCAGGTTCACAATGAGGGGACAACCATCTTAACTAAATGACATTGGCCGGAAGCCTTGGGTTATTAATAAAGAAATATAAACTGACGTTATAGTATCGGGTCGAAGCTGTTTTTATGAACAAAAATGTAGGGATAATTAGTGCTTTTTTGTCAGGCTTTGGATCTTATCTCCGGTTACTGTGAAAGTATATAAAAGGTATGAGGTGTGAGGGGTGTGAGGTATGAGATATAAAAATCCCGAATGGGTGATATTAATTTGAAGGCAACCCGAAATATGTGGTAACAAGGTTTTAATTGAACCTTGAATTAAAATGTAGAATAAATACTGTTGAGGTAAATTAACCGAAACACATTAAAAACGCTAAAAAAAGATGAACGGGGAATTGGAATTAAGCTGATAATTTTTATACAGGAATGCTGACGATTATTATGGATAAAAAAAGCGGTGAACAGTTGCTTGAGTATGTGAAGTTTATCGAAACGTTATTATTAAACAGATAAATTAATGTGATTTATATTAACCCTCAACTGTAAAAATTGGATGCTAACAACGAAGAGTTAGCTATTCTATTACCTTCGTTCCATCTTCAATTTGAGTGATGTAGATTTCCGTTGCCTTTTTAAATTGATCCTGGTAGGCGGCTTTTATAAAGCTTGTAAATTCTTCAACCGACTCCTGTTTTACCAGGTTAATGGTGCAGCCTCCGAAGCCCCCCCCCATCATTCTTGTTCCGGTTACACCTTTAAAAGAGTGCGCCTGTTCAGCTAAAAAATCAAGTTCTTCACAGCTCACTTCGTATAATTTACTAAGTCCTTGATGTGTCTGGTACATGAGTTCTCCAAAACCTTTAAGATCCCCTTTCTCTAATAAAACACATCCCTTCAGCAAACGCTCATTTTCAGTAATAACGAAGAAACATCTTTTATACACCAGTTCGCTTAATGCATTTTTATTACTCTCAATATCCTGCAAAGAAATGTCGCGTAAAGACTTAATTTCTTGGTTTACAAGTTGTTTAATAATCCTTACTCCTTCCTCACATTGTTGCCTGCGAACATTATATTCACTATCTGCAAGGGAGTGCTTTACCATAGAGTTAACCATTACAATTTTATGATCAGGGAAATTAAAAGGAATGTATTCGAACTCCATGCTCCTGCAATCTAATTTCATAACATGGCCAGCCTTGCCATAAAGGCTGGCAAACTGATCCATAATGCCCACATTCACACCGGTAAAAACATGCTCTGTTTTTTGGCCGATATAAGCAAGTTGCATCCTGCTTAATCTAAATCCGAATAATTCATTTAAGGAAAATCCAAAAGCACAACACAATGCAGCCGATGAACTCATACCGGCACCCACGGGTACATTGCCGTCAATTAATACGTCCACTCCCTTAACAACGCAACCTGATTGTTGCAGGAAATAAACTACACCTAACAGATAGGATGTCCAACCCTCCGTTTTCTGAGCCTTGATATCACTTAATGAAAAAGAGAAAAACTTGTCATATTCGTTTGCATATGCATTTACCGAGTTAGTTTCGTTAGGTGCTATTGCAACAAACATTTTTTTATCAACCGCGGCTGGTAATACGTAGCCTTCATTATAATCCGTGTGCTCACCAATAAGGTTCACCCTGGCTGGCGAGGATACTAACAGGGGTGTTTTGTTGTAAATCTCCTCGAATCTTTTACGTACCGCGTTCATGAGTAATCGTTATAAAACAAATTTAACAGAATGTAATCAGGAAATCCTATTTTAGTTTAAGTAAATTATAAATATGTCTTTTGCTGTTTCGAGCCAACAAACAAATGGTTTCAATGAGATTATTCTTGAAGATAGAATTGCATGTACCCAGGTAGTGATTCACCCGGAGAATGGTGCTTTACTGCACGCTTTTTCAATACAAACCGATAATGGTCCTTTTAATGTTATTGATAACTATCCTGACCCGGAATCTCTACAAAACGAGTTGACCGACAGTTTCAAAAGCTGCAAATTATCTCCGTTTGCATGCCGGATACCGGCGGGCAGGTACACGTTTAATAACCGGCTTTATGAATTTCAAAAAAAATTGAAAGATGGTTCATCTATACATGGATTACTTTACGACAAGCCATTTACAATGGCGGATGAATTTTATGATGATAAACAGGCAGGAGTTCAATTAAATTATAATTATAATAAAAACGATGAGGGTTACCCTTTTGAATATCGCTGCGAAATTCGATATACTCTAATGGAGAATAATCTAATGCAGGTTCAAACAACCATCGTTAATTTGAGTGCTGAAACAATTCCATTAGCAGATGGATGGCATCCATATTTTACATTGGGTGGTACTATTGACGAATGGACCCTGCAGTTTAATTCTTGTTCCATGCTCGAGTTTAATGAAAACCTTATTCCTACGGGGAAATTGTTGCCTTATGCAAAATTTATCGAAGAGCAGTCACTAAGAGGGGTTGATTTAGATAATAGTTTCCTGTTAAACGAGGGAGGTAATGACAGGGCTTGTATCTTATACAATCCTTCTAACAAGCTTTCGGTAAGTTTTTTCCCGGATGCAAGCTATCCTTATCTGCAGATATATACTCCACCCGACAGGCAAAGTATTGCCATTGAAAATCTCAGTGGCGCACCTGATTGCTTCAATAATAAAATGGGATTAATACAACTGCCACCCCGGCAAAGCAAAACTTTTACTGTGCACTATAAAACTAATAAGGAATAAATCTGTTACTTTGTGTACCACCTCTGCATACAAGTAATGCACAGGGGGAGGAAATTGCTTTCTGCGTCGGCCGTTCTGCGGAATTTATGCATCACCAAACGAATATTAAATATGAAAAAGTTGAAATTAATATTCTTCTGTTTCTTCATCTGCTGCTTGTCGGGCTGTTTTGAAATTAATGAAGAATTTGTAGTAAAGGCTAATGGCAGCGGTGATCTCTCAATAAATATGGATATGTCAAAACTGGTGGAAATGATGCAAGCTTTTGTGCCTCCTGATCAAATGAAAGAGTTGGAGAAAGCCAGGGATACCACTATTCAAATGAAAGACTTCGTTGATACGGCTTCAGCTTTAACTCCTGAAAAAAAGGCCATAATGAGAGATGGAACCTTACGAATGCAGATGAATATGGCTGATAAAATTTTTAAAGTAAACATGAAGTATCCTTTTAAGAATATGGCTGACCTGCAAAAATTGTATCTAAACCTTGGTGATGCGGGTACCGGTATGGGTAACATGCTAAGCAGCTTGAATCCGGGCGCTCAAGCTACTCCTACTGGTGGCCGTGAACCGGAAATGAAAATGATAAGCTCTTATTTTGACCTGGAGACAAAGAAGAATTTTATTTCAAGAAAGCTCAACAAGGAAAGATATGCAAAACTGGACGCTGATACAATGCTGCAGCAAATGAAACAAATGGGGGAAATGGGAGGAGCTGGTATGGGAGAAGTGAAAATGAACACCAGTATCAAACTTCCCGCTGCTGCTATAAAATTAACCGGCTCAAAAGCCGAACTTTCTACTGACAAAAAGATAGTAATACTTAAAAATAACCTGATGGATATCTTTGCACACCCGGAAGTATTTGAATTTTCCGTGGAGTACTAAGACAGGTGTGAGGTATGAGGTGTGAGGTATGAGCCGGAAAGCATCAAGCCTGAAATATTTAGAATTTACCATTTTTTTAATTTATCATTACCAGTAATCAAATTAAACTGATTGATTCATGCCTAAAACGAACGTCTCACATCATCTTCTTAGCTCATACCTCACACCTCATACCCCATGCCTGAATTCTCTTACCTCATACCTCAACGATGCAAACTGACTTTTTAGTGATAGGTTCCGGCATTGCAGGCCTTACATACGCGCTGAAAGTTGCTAATGAGTTTCCCGATAAAATGGTAACCGTTATCACAAAAGCGCAAACGGATGAAACTAATACAAAGTATGCGCAGGGAGGTATAGCTGGTGTAACCGATTTTGAAAAGGATAGTTTTGAAAAACATATCAACGACACACTGATAGCCGGTGACGGCCTGTGCAATGAAAAAATCGTAGATATCGTGGTAAAGGAAGGTGTCGACAGAATTCAGGAGCTGATTGAATGGGGAGCCCGGTTCGATAAAGATTCTGAAGGCGATTATTCATTAGGCAGAGAAGGCGGCCATAGTGAATTTCGCATCCTTCATCATAAAGATGTTACTGGTTTGGAAATGGAGCGGGCTCTTGTTGAAAAAGTGATGAGTCAAAAGAATATAGAAATTATCAAACACTGCTTTGTGCTGGATCTCATTACACAACATCATCTTGGATACCTGGTTACAAAAGCCACTTTGGATATTGAGTGTTATGGTGTTTACACCTTTAATCTTATAACCAACCAGATAGAAAAAATAATTGCTAAAATAACCTTGCTTGCAACAGGCGGTAACGGGCAGGTTTACAGAACAACAACTAACCCCTCTATTGCAACCGGCGACGGCGTAGCTATGGTTTACCGGGCCAAAGGAAGAATCGAAAATATGGAGTTCATCCAGTTTCATCCCACCGCGTTGTATGAAGCAGGTGTGGGGGGTCAGGCATTTTTAATTACAGAAGCGGTTAGAGGTGATGGAGGTATCCTGTGTAAAAAAAATGGAGAACCTTTTATGCAACGGTACGATGCAAGAAGGGACCTCGCTCCGCGTGATATAGTGGCAAGGGCTATTGACAGTGAAATGAAAATCAATGGTACGGAGCATGTATATCTCGACTGCAGGCATATGAACATTGATAAATTTATTCATCACTTTCCTAATATTTATGAAAAATGTTTATCGGAAGGAATTGATGTAATGAAGGATTTTATTCCCGTGGCACCCGCAGCGCACTACAGTTGCGGAGGCATTAAAACAGATGAGTGGGGAAGAACATCTATTAAGAACTTGTATGCTGCCGGAGAATGTGCTTCTACCGGACTGCATGGAGCCAATAGATTAGCCAGTAACTCCCTGTTGGAGGCTATGGTATTTGGTCATCGCTGTTATGAAGACGCAATAAGAAAAATAGACCATCTTGACTTTAAAGAAAATATTCCTGACTGGAATGCTTCAGGTACAAATGCACCCAGGGAGATGATACTTATTACGCAAAGCCTTAAGGAACTTCAGCTATTGATGAGTGATTATGTTGGAATTGTTAGAACGAATATTCGTTTACTCAGAGCGATGAAGCGGCTTGATCTTTTACACGAAGAAACCGAACAGCTTTATGAAACTTCCACCGTATCACCGCAATTATGTGAATTGAGAAATCTTATCACAGTAGGTTACCTGATTGTAAAAGGGGCATGGTTCCGGAAGGAGAGCCGGGGTTTACACTTCAATACTGATTTCCCTGCTAAAAGTGACCTCGTGCAAAACACAGTTTTATAAAAATAGCTATTGGCTAACAGCGTAATTTTTCTATTATACCTCTTTCGAAACAAATTAAATATATTGGCAAACCTCCTGCCGGTGTATCTTTGCCCAATTAAAAAATTTCGATGTATTATTTCGTTTACGGTCTACTTTATTTAATTTCCCTGCTACCATTACGTGTTTTATATATCCTGTCCGATGCCGCGTATGCACTGATATATTATGGTATTGGCTACCGTAGGGATGTAGTTATGAGCAATCTTACCATCGCATTTCCTGATAAAACGGACGCTGAGAAAAAAATAATAGCTAAAAAATTCTATCATAATTTCATTGACACTTTTATTGAAACTATAAAGATGATTTCAGTAAGTGATGCTTATATATTAAAACGTTTTACCGGCAACTGGGAAGTGTTAAATAATTTATTAAAGACAGGCAAGAGTTGCCAGATATTACTGGGACATACTTTTAATTGGGAATGGGGAAATGTGGCAATTGGCTTAAAAATAAATTATAATGTTATGGCGGTTTATATGCCCATCACCAATAAAATTTTAGACCGTATCTTTCTACAACTCCGTACGCGGGGAAAAACCAGGATGCTATCGGCACACAATATGCGAAACGAAATAGTACCTTACAAGAATACACAGTATGCGCTCGGTTTAGCCGCCGATCAAAATCCGGGTAATCCCAGGTTTGCCTACTGGGTAAATTTTTTCGGCAAGCCTGCACCATTTGTAACAGGTCCGGAAAAGGGTTCCAGGGTAAGTAATATACCCGTAGTTTTTTGTTATATTGAAAAGTTAAGACGAGGTTATTATAATGCGGTACTGTCTGTTCATGAGATGAACCCACAGTCACTACCCGAAGGAGTACTGACACTTAGATTTGTTAAGTATCTTGAAAATATTATACGAATGCAACCAGATATGTGGCTTTGGACACATAAGCGGTGGAAACATCAGTGGAATGAAGAGTATAAGAAGTTGTGGGTTGATGTGGAGGAACCGAAGGTTCAGGCGTGAGGCGTGAGGCGTGAGGCGTGATGCGTGAGGCGTGAGGCGTGAGGCGTGAGGCGTGAGACGTGAGGCGTGAGGTATGAGGTATGAGGTATGAGGTATGAGGAAGAATTGCACACGTTAAAATACTCAATTAATATTGGGCACAAATCACATCTAATAATTAAATTTTACAGACTTTTGCAAGTCGGTGTTTCTACTCATACCTCATAGCTCATACCTCACACCCAAAAGTTCAGTTCAACAAACTCGCGTCCCTCACAACCTCTATATTTTCCTGTTCTTTTATTTTGTCCCATCCTCCCGTAACGTTTCTGAGATTATGAAATCCCTGCCTTTTCAGCAGCGAAGAAGCGATAACGCTCCGGTAGCCACCACCGCAATGAACATAGATATTTTGATTTTCCTCCAGGTTGGCCATACTGCCCGGATCGATCATGTCGTTCAGAGGAATATTTATGGCATCCTTTAAATGCTCACCCGCAAACTCCGCTTCCCTTCTCACGTCCAGCACTATTAATTTGTCATCAAAAGGCAGGTCCATAGCTAGTTCGTCGGCTTCTATGTCGATAATCAAATCCATTTCTTCGCCCGCTGTTTTCCATGTTTGAAATCCGCCATCTAAATATCCTTCCATTTTGTCGAAACCAACTCGTGCCAGCCTCACTAATGTTTCTTTTTCTTTTCCCGGGTCAGTAACCAATATCATGGGCTGTGTAAATGGTAAAAGGCTGCCAGCCCATTCCGCAAAGCGGCCATTTAAGCCAATACTTACCGATCCCGGTACGAAACCCTGTGTAAACTCTGCAGGTTCCCGGGTATCTAATATAATTACGTCTTTTTCCAAAATCTCCTTGAATTCTTTCACGGATAAGGGTTGTAACCCTTTTACCAGCAACTGGTCCAGGCTGTCGTATCCTTCTTTATTTATTTTGGCGTTTATTGGAAAATATTGAGGAGCTTCCTGCAGGCCATCTGTGACGGCATGGATAAAATGTTCCCTTGTTTGCGGTTGTAAAGCATAGTTGTCCCGCTTTTGGTCCTGGATGGTGCTAAATTGGCCAGGTCCCAGGTTTTTTCCGCAACTGCTTCCTGGCCCGTGAGCAGGGTATACTAAAACATCGTCATCGAGGGATAGGATCTTATTTTGTAAAGAATCATACATCATTGATGCGAGCTCTTCCATAGGGAGGTTACCACTACTCAGATCGGGCCTTCCTACTTCATTTATTAATAACGTATCGCCTGTAAAAACGGCTATTTGTTTATTATTTTCATCATTCAATAAATAACAGGTTGATTCCAGCGTGTGGCCGGGAGTATGTAACACTTCTATGGACAATTTTCCTAATTTAAAAATCTCTCCATCTTTTGCAAGGTGAATAGGGAAGTTGGTTTCGGTGTTTGGCCCATAAACTATAGGCGCACCGGTAGCCTTTGCCAGGTCCAGATGCCCACTGATAAAATCAGCATGAAAATGAGTTTCAAAAATATATTTTACGCTTGCTTTTCTGTCGGCCGCGAGCGAAATGTACACATCGATATCACGTAAAGGATCTATCACAACTGCTTCACCGTCACTTTCAATATAATAGGCCGCCTCACTTAAACAATTGGTATATAATTGCTTTATAAACATATTTTTCATTTATGCAAAGGTAGGCATTAAATGAAAAAAGTGGACTCCGCCTCAATTTCGGGTCCACTTTTATGATTTTATTAGAAGGAACTAATGTGTTCAGGATAACAGTTCGACTACGCACCTGCCTATTTCAGCTATACGTGGGTGGTTAAGCAAATAATAAATAAATTTGCCTTCCCGTTCTGTTTTTACGATGCCTGCCCGTCGCAATATGGCAAGATGTTGGGATGCCACAGACTGTTCGAGCCTTAGCTGAACGTAAATTTCAGTAACTGTTAATTTGCCTTGTTCTTCAAGTAACTTCAAGATATTCTGACGCAACTTATGATTTAAAGCGCGAAGTATTAAGGATGATTTTTTAACCTGAAGAAAATCAATTCTTATTACATTTCCTTCATTTACTTTAACCATTAAATAATTATTAGATATATTCATCTTACACCCCCAGATGTTTAAATACCCTAAGAAATTGAATTTAAATACTTACGAACCAAAGAGATAGCACTAACTCTACTTGTGTAAAGTTATTACGATTTTTTAATATAAAGTGTGTAATATTCCTTTACATAGGCGGGATCACTCTCCACTAAAGAACTAAATTCGGATTTAATATATTTCCTATATATAAGTACTGATAGATGTGAAGCATTAAATATTAGGTTTTTAAAGATGGCTGTTTTTTTATTGATTATTTGTTGAAATTTATTTTTGCCATTGCCAAAAAAAATTATTATTTTTCTTTGTAATGGTTCAAAAAACGAATTTTTGTCTAAAATCATCGCGCAGGGAGGCAAAATAACTTCAAGGTTTTTATCATAAAGTGCTGTAAAAACTTCCATGCGTTTCGCATCAATCATCGGGCAAATATAATCAATATCTTCTGCTGTTGCGATGCTAGCCATAGCCTCTAAAGTGTTAACCGTTATCAATGGAATATTCAACGCAAAACACAACCCTTTGGCGGTTGCCATACCAACCCTTACCCCGGTATATGATCCAGGTCCGGCAGTCAGGCCGACTGCCTTAATATCGGTTATCTTTTTACCAATATTATCTAAAGCATCCATAATTGCCGGATGCAACCAGGCAGCATGATCTTTTTGAATCTCATTGGAAGCCATGAACAAACATGTTTCATTTTCTGCCAGGCAAATACTGGCATTTTCTGTAGAAGTATCAATACTTAGTATCAGGGACATGGTAAGTTTGAGTTTGGCTATCAGCTGTCAGCCATCAGCTATCAGCTCAAGCAACTAATTATGGTCATACAAACGCAGCATACTGCAATCTTAAAGATATTCAATAACACAGGGAAAAGCTGATAGCTGATAGCCGACAGCTGATAGCCATTTTTCCAGCAACTTATGTTATTTTTGACGGATGGAAAAAAAGATCATCAAAACCTCCAAAGCTCCAGACCCTATCGGGCCTTATAACCAGGCTATATTACTGGGCAACCTATTGTTCATATCTGGACAGATTGCTATCAATCCGGCCACTGGAAATATTGAAAACACCGATATTACCCAAGAAACCAACCTGGTAATGCAAAACCTTCAGGCAATTTTATTTGAAGCGGGCATGGACTTCAGCAATACGGTTAAAACAACCATCTTTTTAAGTGATATGTCGTTATTCACAAGTGTAAATGAAGTATATGGTAAATATTTCACCACCAACTTCCCTGCACGTGAAACGGTTGCAGTAAAAGGCCTCCCTAAAAATGTAAATGTGGAAATTAGCATGATAGCGGGCAGATAAGTGTTAATTGTAAATTTTAAATTATTAATGATTTACAAGTAACCATTTGAAAATCTTCCAGGTATTTTACAATTAATAATTAACAATTAATAATTGCTTCCCCACCTTAACAAACGCTTCTACCGCTTTATCCAGGTGCCGTTGTTCATGAGCAGCACTGATCTGCACTCTTATCCTCGCCTGGCCTTTGGGAACAACGGGAAAAAAGAATCCTATTACGTATACACCTTCTTCCAGCAATTTGGCAGCAAATTGCTGTGCAATAACGGCATCATATAACATAATCGGAACTATGGGGTGGTCTCCCGGTTTGATATCAAAGCCGGCGCCTGTCATTTTGTTTCGAAAGAACTGGGTGTTGTATTCGAGTTTATCTCTTAATTCGGTCGATTCGGTCAACATGTTAAGTACCACAATGGAAGCACCAACAATTGCCGGAGCTAATGTATTGGAGAATAAATACGGTCTCGAACGCTGCCGTAGCAACTCAATGATTTCCTTTCTACCGCTTGTAAATCCCCCGCTGGCTCCTCCAAGGGCTTTGCCAAGCGTGCCGGTAATAATATCAATCTTTCCCATTACATTCCTGTATTCATGGGTACCACGACCGGTTTTTCCTAAAAACCCCGTGGAATGAGATTCATCCGTCATTACAATGGCGTCGTATTTTTCGGCTAGTTCGCAGATTTTATCCAGCTGGGCAATCGTTCCATCCATACTAAAGGAGCCATCTGTAACAATAATCCTGCTTCTGCACGCCTGGCTTTCTATTAGTTTTGATTCCAGGTCATTCATATTATTGTGGTCGTACCGGAATCGTTGTGCCTTGCATAAACGAACACCGTCAATAATAGATGCATGATTCAGCGCATCCGAAATAATGGCATCCTGTTCACCGAATAGTGGCTCAAACAAACCACCGTTCGCATCAAATGCCGCGGCGTAAAGTATTGTATCTTCTGTTCCTAAAAAAGCAGCGAGCTTTTTCTCCAGTTCTTTATGAATGTCCTGTGTACCACAAATAAACCGTACACTGCTCATTCCATACCCATGTGTTTTAATGGCCTCATGCGCTGCCTCAATTACTTTTTGGTGAGAAGATAGACCGAGGTAGTTATTGGCACAAAAATTTAAAACCGTTTTTCCATTTACCTTGATCTCTGCGCCCTGCTCACTGGTAATGACCCGTTCCAGTTTGAAAAGCCCGGCAGTTTGGATATCTTCGAGTTCGGTATTAATACGATGAACAAATTTTTCATTCATGCAGGCAGATTTTAAAGGATAAAGATAGGTGAAATAGGTGTGAGCCCCGCTATCAGCTGTAAGGTATCAGCTATCAGTAATAATCGAAAACCAGCTGATAGCTGATAACTGACTGCTGATAGCCATTCTAGCTTCTTAAACCTTTTTGAACACAAACTGTAACATTTAATAACATCATTCGTAACACTATAAACACCTACTATTCAACCAGAACATTATTGCTCATGACTGAAAGGGAATATAACGAATGCGTAGAGACTTATTCTGATAATGTGTATCGCTTTATTTTTAAAAATCTTCGTCATGAAGAAGATGCAAGAGATGTGGTGCAGACGGCCTTTGAAAAAATGTGGCGCAACAGGACCGAAGTGGATAATAAAAGCTGTAAATCATATTTATTCACAGTGGCCTATCACCAGATGATCGATCATATCAGGAAATCAACGCGTATTCAACTAAGAGATACATTTAACGAAACAACGCATGTTTATAATAAGCCTGTAAATAATTTAAAGAAAATTCTTGAGCTGGCTTTAAGTAAACTAAATGACGTGCAACGTTCACTGGTGCTATTGAAAGATTATGAAGGGTATTCTTATGAAGAAATTGGTAAGATCACTTCCCTGAATGAAAGCCAGGTAAAAGTTTACCTACACCGGGCAAGAATTCAATTAAAAGAATACCTGGTTAAACCTGAAAATGTTTTGTAAGGCAGTGTTAAAGAAATTATGAAATGAACAAAATGATCATTAACCGATATAATTACCAGGAACTTTTTTTATTGTATGTGGACAATGAACTAGATGCCGTGGAAAAGAAAGCCGTTGAAAATTTTATTCAACAAAACGCTGACCTGGAAGCTGAATTGCGAATGTTGCAACAGTCCATCTTAAGAGCCGACCAGGCAATAGTTTTTGAAAACAAGAAATCTCTTCTTCGTTTTAATGCCATGGAAAATAACATTCATGCAGGTAATTGGGAAGAATTTTCTGTTCGGTACACTGATGATGAATTAGGTAGTGCTGAAAAATTAGAGCTGGAAAATTTTATTCAAGCCAATCCCCGATACCAGCAAGGATTCGGCCTGGTACAGTCGCTGAAATTTACCCCGGATGAAGCTATCGTGTTCCCGGATAAAGAATCATTATATCGCCATGAAAAGGATAATAAGCCAGTGATATTACCGTGGTGGCAGGTATCTGCTGCAGCCTTAGTGTTATTGTTTGCCGGAGTGTTATGGCTTAATAACCGCAATGTAACCACGCTTTCAGAGGGTACAGCCAAAATATTAAAACCTGATTCCTCTGGAAAAGTAAAAACAACAATAAGCGAAACACCGGAAAAAAGAGAAATCGCAAAAGCTGGTCATTCGTCCGGAAGCATGGTTGACCCTTCTCCTATAAAAAAGGATAATGTGGTTCTTTCAAATAATTCCAGCAAAAGAAATACTCAAAATAAACGGTTGATTAATAAATCATCCCTCAAATTAACCAGCTCAAAAAAAGAAGATGCTGCTGAAGCTATTAACAAAAAACAAGAACCTATTTCGGTAAAAATTGGCGATGATTTAAAAGATGAACGTAAAAAGAGGGTTATAACATTAACAGCTATTGACCCTTCCAAAGAAACAGCTATTCAAAGGATCATAGAGCAGCCGGGTATAAAAACCAATAATGTAAACCACCAGGAAAGCGCGTCCGCAGAAACTATCGCCAGCACCGATATAAGTGAAAATATTTACTTTGCCAATATTCCCGTAGTGAAAAAGAACTCTTTCCGCAGCGTTTTAAGAAGAGCCTCCCGTTTAATAGATAAAACCACCTCATTCAAGACTTCAAAAAAATCCAGCCTTCTAATAGGAAATGTAGAAATAGCCTTTCAATAAATAAAAATTTATATAAAAAAAGATCATGAAAAATTATTACATGTTAGTGGCAGCAGTATGCCTGCACCTTATCAGCTTTGGACAATCAGATACCACGGGGAATAATAAAAGATCAGGAACTGAACGGGACACAATCCGCATAGGTAACATGATCATTATAAAAAACAAGGACTATCGAACTAAAACAGATACTACGATTGTAGATGTTAAGTATCTGCGTAAAAAATTATCTAACCTAAGTACTAACTGGGGAATTATAGACCTGGGATTCAACAACTTTACAGATAATACCAATTATGCATCGGCATCAACGCAACAATTCGCTCCCGGATCAACTAAAGATTGGTTTAACCTCCGAAATGGTAAATCAATAAACGTTAATATTTGGTTCGTGATGCAACGACTGAATATAATAAAGCATGTGGTGAATTTAAAATATGGCCTCGGCCTGGAATTAAATAATTTCAGATATGAGGAAGATATTGTCTTCTCGAAAAATCCCACTATTATAAATAAAAACCCCTTGATAAATTACAGCAAAAACAAACTTGCAACAGACTACCTTACTGTTCCACTTATGCTAAACTTTAACTTTACACCACGCAAGGATAATTTTAGCACATTCGGATTAAGTGTAGGTGTTAGTGGCGGGTACTTATACACTTCACGTCAAAAGTTAATAAGTGGGGAAAATGGCAAAGAAAAAAACAAAAACAATTTTGACCTGCGACCTTATAAGATCAATTACATAGCAGAATTACAACTTGGGCCGGTTAAAGTATATGGATCTATGGCTACCCAAAGCATGTTTGAAAAAGGCCTCGATCAAACCCCTTACAGTGTTGGCCTTCGCTTAAGC
>JBDSBP010000591.1:0-3694 GCA_039921525.1 Chitinophagaceae bacterium
ACCGGATAACCGACGACAATTTGGAATGCACCCAATTTCATATCAGCCATCTCCCATGTTGTAATTTAGAACATGAAAAATTAGACAGAAAAATACGATTGTTATCCGACGCAGATTCAAACTGCAGTGAACCGAAATAATCAGGTAGATGAAAATCAGGCGTTGGGGATTTTATATTTGACCAGGAAACAAAATGCGGCATCGGCAACAAATCGCCACATTTATAAAAGTTAGCCCGGCATTTTGTGTTTGCTAAGTTTGACAATGGGGTATGTGTAAAAACACTTAATGGAATTATCATTGTTAATTCCCAACTAACTTTTTTTCCTTTCTCAGCATGAATGTTTGATAACGTTTTAACCTTGTTTACGATTCCTGTGTCCAGTAATGCCCGGTGCCTTTTTGATTTTCCATAGCCAATCAATCCTGTCCCAATACAGTTAAATTCAATGTTATAGTAGTTTGCGCCATCATCAAAACTAATAGAGAACTCAACACAACTATCCTCCCAGATCGCGCTGTTTGTTATATAGTTTAAGACCCGTATTTGGTTTTTATGGACAAAGAATTTCAATAGGAAAGCGGATGGGTTGTAAGCCATAGAAAATATCACTGATGGCTTATACGGGTAGGCTGCCCAGGGAACAAATTGCAATGTGTGCTTCTCCACTGTATTGAGTAATCGGAAAACTTCATTGATATCACTTGTTTCGGAATGACGAGGAAAAAATTTTATGGTAAGATTTTGCATGTTGCCTTCTTCTTGATGTCAAAGTGAACGAAGTAGTGCTGCAGGTGTTTGCAGCAACAATCCACTCTTACTGGCTTTAGGGTTTGGGGTTGTAAAAATTAAAATCCCATTTTACAAATGCCTCCATTGCTTC
Organism: Chitinophagaceae bacterium; assembly: GCA_039921525.1. GTDB lineage: Bacteria > Bacteroidota > Bacteroidia > Chitinophagales > Chitinophagaceae > JADCRZ01. The sequence goes on from JBDSBP010000591.1 coordinate 885, forward strand.
ATATTCCGCCAGGCCAAGTTTATTGTACAATAAAGCGGTAGCACTATTTCTATCTTCGGCTCGTTGCCAAAATTCTCTGCTGTCTTTTCCCTGAAAAACTACCCCGTCTTTTTGAGACTGGTGCTTGAAAATGCCAGATCGTTTTTTAAGTACCTGGTCGGGGCTCATCGGTACAACCATTTCAATTAAATATATATCCCATTCTGCCCAGGCACCTTTATACATCCAAACCCAGCACTCTTTTTCATAAAATCTGTTGACTTTAATCTTTTCACTGCTTCGAAAACGCCATCCAGGCAAACTTTATGAGTACCATGCGGATCGGCTAGATCACCGGCAGCATATATTTGGTGAGGTTTTACTTTTTCAATTACTGCTTCAATTATCTTAAAATCTTCTTCATCAATAGGGCTTTTTTCAATGGCGTCTGTTTCATAAAAAGGCAGGTTTAAGAAGTGTGCATTTTCTGCAGGTATGCCAACAAAACGGCAGGTGTTTTTTTCTTCACCTCTTCTTAGCAAGCCTTTTACATACCTGAGTTCAGCTGTGTCTTTTTCCCCATCTTTTTTCGTTTTTAAAAATAATAAGGCTTCATCATAAATTATATCAGCTTTGGGGCTTTTAATATTAAACTGGCTGTTGTAATCTTTTACAAACTCAATAAAACGAAAAGCCTCATCATCCGCCACAGCTATATTACCACTCGTTTGATAAGCAACATGCACTTCATGTCCATGGTAAACCAGGCGTTGAAAAGTTCCACCCATAGATATGATGTCGTCATCAGGATGAGGGCTAAAAATGAGCACTCTTTTTTTAGCAGGTAGTGCTCTTTCCGGACGGTGGCTGTCGTCAGCGTCAGGCTTACCACCCGGCCATCCTGTAATAGTGTGCTGCAATTGATTTAATATTTCGATATTTAAATCATGCACCTGTCTATAAGATGCCGGCAAATCACTTAGCCCGTTTTCATTGTAATCGTTAGCGGTAAGTTTAAGAATGGGCTTGTCAATGGTAATCGCAAGATTGCATACCGCTTTTTTTATCATTTTTGCATCCCAGGTAACTTCATCCGTTAACCAGGGTATTTTTATCCGGGTAAGTTCTGACGCATACGCCTCGTCCAATATAAATGCTGCATTATTATGCCCTTGAAGATAAGATGCCGGAATAAATTCCGTTACTGGTCCATCAACTGCTTTTTTAATAATGGGTGTTTTACTTTCGCCCAATGCCACCAGTACGATTCTTTTTGTCTTTAAAATAGTGCCAACTCCCATCGTAATTGCTTTACGGGGTACATTATTCATGGAATCGAAATCGTAAGCTGCATCAAACCGAGTGATGGGATCAAGGGTTATAAGACGGGTGCAGGAATTTACTTGGGAACCTGGTTCATTAAAACCGATATGGCCGTTTCTGCCAATTCCCAATAACTGGAAGTCAATGCCGCCCAATGCTTCTATTTTCTTTTCATAAGCCTCACAATGTTGCTTAACATCTTCCTGTGCCAAGTCGCTTTTTGGAATATAACAGTTGGACTGCTTAATATTAATGTGACTGAAAAAATTATAATTCATATACTGCTGGTAACTTTGATTGGAGCCAGCCTCCAGCGGATAATATTCATCCAGGTTGAAACAACAATCGAAGTGATATTATTTCGATCATCTGTCTGGCAGACACCACGGCTCACGGCGCCATGATCCGAAAGTGTGTTATCAAGTTCGTAACAAATATTTGCTCATAAGTTGGGGGAAGTCTGCCGGGTAAGAAATTCGTATGCTTTTCTAAATGCATCTTTGCAATAAAAATCATCTGCATGCATCTATTTTCAATACCGGCGGTACAAACATATTGTTGAAATACCTGGTAGATGAAGTGTCCATGTGGCATTCATTTGGTTCATCTCACGGTGCTACGAATACGGTGATACTGAATTGCGCTTATCCTTCTACAACTTGCTTTGAAGCGCATGCCAGCCAGCCCAGGAATACACTGTTTGATAATGTGCAGGGTGGCCTCATGCAAAACCGTGGCGGTGGTGCGCTTGAAAATATGCCAAACCATATAAGTGGTTTGGTGCTTTGGAATTATACGCAAACCAACAGCCCGGTAAAGGATTTTGAATTTTGGCCAGCAAAGTCAAAGTGGCGGAAAATTCCAAACCAAATAGTTGTTGGGTACTGGGGTAATGGTACTACATTTAATAAAGAGCAAAGAGGTTATCTTGAACTTTTAGACAAAGCAGTAACACCGGTTTCTTTGTATGAAGCACAATTAAATCTTCGCTTAAAAAAATGAATTTGGGAATATGATCAAAAAAATACAGAAAGCATGAACATTTTAAAAATAAATAAATTAACAGCTATTATTTTTTCTGCCATAGCAATAACTATTATCAGTTGTGCAGCATCATCCTCAACAACTTCTAAAAAAGATTCGCCTGCAAAGCAGCCAAACGTTTTAATTATCCTGGCCGATCAATGGCGTGGTCAGGCAATAGGTTTTTTGGGAAAGGAAAAAGTGCAAACACCTTTTCTGGATGCTTTTTCAAAAGAAAGCCTGGTGCTTACACAAATGGTAAGTAATTACCCGGTATGTTCTCCTGCAAGGGCCATGCTGCTGACAGGTAAATATCCGTTTAAGAATCATGTTTTTAGTAATGTAAATTCCTCTTCAGCGCCTTTTGACATTGAATTGCCGGAAACGATTACCTGCTGGTCCGATATTTTTAAAGCTAACAATTATTCAAATGGATACATTGGTAAATGGCATTTGGATTCTCCGCATGAACCTTTCATCCCTAC
>JBDSBP010000592.1:0-13708 GCA_039921525.1 Chitinophagaceae bacterium
GTATCCTTTATACTTGTATTTCCCGCCATTTTATTACGCTTTTGTGGATAAACTTACGATGCAATCAATTTCCACTTTAATACCTTCCGCTAAAACAGACTGCACGGTAGTTCTGGCGGGTTTGATACCAGGAAAGTAATCTGCATATACTTTATTATAGCGGTCGAAATCTTTAATATCGCTTAAATGTGCGGTGCACTTTACAACGTCTTCCATGGAAGCGCCAGCGGCTTCAATGATTGCTTTGATATTTCCCAGCGTACGATGCGTTTCTTCTTCGATAGTACCTAAAACAAATTGAGATGTTTCAAAATCAACAGCCGCCTGTCCGCTGACAAATAAAAATCCATTTACTAGTACGCCATCCGAATAAGCGCCTGTTACAAAGGAAGGATCCCTTGAGGGGTGATTGATCTTAATTTTTTCCATAAAATAAAATGATTTGCTGTAACGGTAAATTTATCAAATGTACTTTCCGGGCGCGTAGGTTTATGTTACTTTTATCTACATTTATAGTACTATCTTTCACAAAAATAAACGCGGGTACGGCAGGTGATGAGATATGAGAAGAAAGGAAATAGAACGTTGTGAGGCCTTCTTAACATCATAGAAAGTGTTTATAAACCGGACGGGGTGATTGTTCTATCTTCCCTTCCTTATTCAACCAGGGGATGTTCGGAAACGATGCGAAGCACGTTTCTGAACGGGGGTGGTTGCTGCAGAGTGTAACAAAATAATCTAAGTGGCAGAAGGTTCGAAAAAGGGGGGAAGATAGTGCAGTCTCTCTCCATATTTATTTACAACCTTCTAGAATATTCATTTAGACAGTTTTTTAAAAGCCAATGCATCTCCAGTCAGCCCAGGGCTGAAACATCGTCTACATCTGAATCGATATCTGCATCCAGTATAACTTTTGTTTGTGAATAACAAAGGTTGGAACAAAAAAATTATCAACACAAAAATAGTAATGCCTTCATTTTACAAATCTACTTTAATGATACCTAATGTTTCCTTGTTAAATTTTTAGTGCCTGGGCAAGCACTTCCCTGTTCGCACTACTTACCGGGATCTGAAAGCCTTTCATCTCTATGATATTTCCCGACAATGCCTCAATGGCACTTAATCGTACGATGTAAGAACGGTGAACACGCATAAAGAGGGAAGACGGCAGCATGTCTTCCAGCATTTTCAAATGAAAGCCTGCGAGGAGCTTTTTATCCTTTAAGTGTATTTGTGTAAAATCACGCCTGGCTTCGAGGAACAAGATGTCTGCAAAAGAAACCTTGACTAACCTGGTATCCTGTTTAATAAATATAAAATCTTCCTGGCGGTCAGGCCTGGACTGGTGAGAGCTGGACGGAGTTACTGTTAAACCTGGTTTTAATTGCTGCTCCACTTTAGCAATAGCTTGGTTAAAACGATCAAACGTAATGGGCTTTAGCAAATAATCGATGGCATTGAGTTCAAAGCCCTCCACTGCGTACCCCGGATGGGCACTGGTAAAAATGATTTTTGGTGGATTCTTAAGCGAACGTAAAAAATCAGTTCCCTGTATTCGCGGCATTTGTATGTCTAAAAATATAACCTGGATATTATGGTTGATTAAAGCTTCGTAAGCTTCCATGGCGCTTACACATTCCTGTAATATATTCCATCCGGCTAATTTTGAAATATGCAAACGGATTACTTCTCTTGCCAAAGGCTCATCATCAACTATAAGACAGTTTATCATATTAAACAAGATTAAGATGAATGGTGATTTGATACACTGAATTATCATCCTTTATCTCCATAGAAGAGCGGTCACCCGGATAATAATGCTTTAATCTTTTCCGTAAATTATCTAAACCTATTCCTCCGTGCATACCCGATCGATGCTGTGTTTTATCATAGGAATTAGATACCAGGAACACCAATCCAGACTGTTTAATTTCCAGCTTCATAAAAATATAAGCCTCACCCTGTGCTGTATTTGTACAGAATTTAAAAGCATTTTCAACAGCAGGCATAAACAACAAGGGAGGCAGCGTATAATTTTCATGGTCGATATTGGTGATGAAATTAACGATGGTGTCGTTTAGCCTGATGCGTTCCAGTGCAAGATACACTTTCAACAAATCAATCTCCTTCACCACGTTATTATCATGACCATTTGATTCATACAAGGTATAACGCATAAAACTGGAAAGCTTGGCCACTGTTTCTGCGGATGCTTCTTTTTTATCCTTCAATATCAGCGCATAAATATTATTAAGGGTATTAAACAAAAAATGCGGGTTCACCTGCGCCTTTAAAAAGTTAAACTCGAGTTGAATATTCTCCTGTTGCAGCTGAAGTGTTTTTATGCGCTGATTAAAGTATTCTATCAAAGCTTTTACGCATAAGGGGAAGGCAAGAAAAACAAATAACTGGTACACGATACCAAGAGAAACCAGTTGAACTAAAATAACATTGATAGCCCCTCGCTGAAATAACTGGTAAAAACCGTGTCTATCTGCCCTGAGCTGTTCCATACATGCATCGCATGATGCAAGGATTGCCCGTTCAAACCAATGATCCAGCGTTGTATAAAGTACAATCAATAAAGCCAGCAATAGTATTGCCGGTATATATTTCTTGCTCATCCAGAATTTAGGCCATATCAAATACACCAGCGGATAATAGACAAAGGCTGTAGTAATGATTGATTTGAGAGGTTCCATAACGGCCGCATACCCCTTGTACCCGTTAAACGAAATGCTTCCAAGGTAATACATGGCGCCAAAATAGAACAGCCATAATAATACATGTTGCAGCACCCGACCCCCTTTCCTGTTTCTCAGGTCAAGAATTATTGCCTCAGGCCTCATAGGATAAATATCCGATTTTTTTAATTACCCTGTCTTTCAAACCTACGGACCCTTGATTCCAGACAATGACTGCATGTTTTTTGACAACGAATGAATTTGTAGCAAGAATGTCATTTGTTACCATTATCTGCGCACTAATAGAAAATATAGGCTCGCTCGTCGGTTTGATTTTGCTGGTGCCCACGATTCGACTCTATTTGCATCATGTTACAAATAGAAAATCTCACCTATCGGTATAATCGAAAAAAAGTTCTTTTTAACGGGTTGAACCTTTCGTTGCTACCCGGCAAAGTATATGGACTACTAGGAAAAAATGGCGCGGGTAAATCAAGCCTTATCAAGAATATGGCAGGCTTATTATTTCCTTCAAAAGGAAAATGCCTGATTGATAATTGGGAACCCAGGAAACGGGAAACAGCTTTCCTGGAACAGCTATTTTTTATTCCTGAAGAATGTGAGTTGCCAAGGCTGTCGGTGCCGGATTTTATAGAACTGTACGCTGCCTTTTATCCTGCTTTCAACAAAGAACAATTTATGGACTACCTGAAAATTTTTAATGTGAGTCAGGATGGCCAACTACAGCGCCTATCCTTCGGACAAAAGAAAAAAGCCTATATCGCTTTTGCCCTGGCGGCCAACACCAACTTGCTAATAATGGATGAGCCTACTAATGGATTGGATATTCCTTCGAAATTGCAGTTTAGAAACATAGTGACGGCAGCGGGAAGGGAAGATAAAATAACCATTATTTCAACACACCAGGTACGCGATCTTGATGATCTTATCAGTTCTATAATCATTATCGATAATAGTGAATTGCTGTTGTACGCAGATAAAGAAGAAGTGAGCCGGAAACTTTTCTTTTCAACCGGTGAAATTGCCAACAAAGCAGCCGTTATTTATGAAGAACAAACACCCCAGGGCAACGTGCATATTACTTTGAACGATCATGCTCAGCCATCCTACCTCGATCTTGAAATATTATTTAACGCAACGCTCGACAAACGCGAACAGATAACCAACATTTTTACGACTTAAAAAAAGACATTCTCCATGAACGTTAACAAGATGTACCTGTTAAACAGGCGCCAGTGGCGCGAAAACTACAAGGTCTATCGTATAGCCGTACTTGCTATGGCAGGAATTTTATCCTTTCTATTCCTGGTAACCTGGCATTGGCGCGACAGTTTCGCGGGCGATGTAAACAGGGGCATTTTCCTCATTGGGCTTTTTGCCGGTGGCTGCCTGTTTGGTTCTTCATTGCTGAAAGACCTTTCCCGACCATCAAAAGGGATGTGGCTGATGGGCATTCCCGCATCGGCCGGTGAAAAACTTTTCGTCGTTATTTTATATGCTACCGTATTCTATTTGCTTACATATTTATCGTTGTTTTATATAACAGAAGGATTTTTCTCCTGGCTTGTAAAGGAACCAGGCATGCCCGTTAAACATACTGACCTGCTGCATAACGAATTTTATAATTTCTTTTTTACATTTATCAATTTCCAATTACTGATCTTGTTGGGCAGCGTCTCGTTCAAACGAGGTTCGTTGCTGATCTCCATCCTGCTAATGATCATCGTTTTTTCTCTTTCTTACAACGCAAACAATTACCTGCTGATGCTTATGACGGGTGAAAAGACTATCGACGGAGGCGGGTTATACAATTATTTCCAATTCAGGCATGCCGGTGAAAATGTATATGTGTACCTGCCGCTCTATGTTCAAACAATCGTAACAGTATTTTTTAATTACTGCTTTCCAATTGTATTATACTTCATCATTTATTTGAAATTCCAAGAAACGGAATTATAAACGCGCAACATGAAACAAAGCAATATTTTATTAATATTATTGTCCCTAATTTTATTAAGGGGTATTTATATAACTGACCGCCTGCTTGCCCGGCAGTATTTAAAAGTAAACCTGGATGACCCGTATAAAAATTTTGACTCCGTGGCTGTTCAACCTTTTAAAGCACTCAGGATTACCGGAGGAAACGGATATGCTATTCGGATAATGCAGGGAAATAATTTTACTGCAAGGGTAATGCATTCCCGGAAAAGTTTTTATTCGATGAATGCTTTGACTGATACACTGGCAATCGGCTTTGCAGTAGCCAACCAGGATTATCAGCGACCAGAGAAGTGCACCGTCGGCTTGATTATAACCTTGCCCAGACTGGATTTTCTTCAACTATCAGGAACGAATAATGAGGTAGGCCAGTTTCACCAGGATACACTTATTATTCAGCAAGATAAAAACACAGTTACCCGTTTAAAGGACCTGCAGGTTGACTGTTTAAATCTTCAGGGATCAGGTTTAAGTTATTTTGATTTTATACAGAATAATAATGTCGGCAATTTAATTGCGCACCTGCAAAACAACGCTTCGATGGATTTTCACCAGGTAAACTTTAAACAATTCAACCCGGTTTTGAGGGATACTGCAGCGATTGTTTTGTACAGGCAGTCGTTGGAGATGGCCAGGGTTGGGGTTATTGCGTCGGATAGAAGTGGGCGTTAGAATCCAAGTAAGAAATCTCATCCTCCTGTCATTTTAGCCAAAGCGCCACTGCAACTTCGCATATATGAATGTTACGGCGCTTTGAGCTGAAATCTCCAAAATGGGGACAGCACGCATTTTGGCAGATTTTAGCTGGAGCTCGTAAGAGTACCTTATTCGAACACCTAATAGCGCTTGCCGGCAATGTTTTACGTCGTAACCAGAGTAATGTATGTTTGAATGAAATATACTGATGGCATGACCTATCCTTGTAGAAATCTGTTCGGGCCAAATTTTTAAAATTATCATAAATTACAGGTTTAAATCATCTTTATTATAAATCGTATGAATAATATCACTCTTAATAGGAGGCTGAACATTAAGTCATTGTTGTTACTATGCGTATTTGTATTCCTTATTTCAGAAAAGTACAGCATAGCGCAGGGATCTAACAGTGCACAATCACCTGATTACAAAACGCGTCGGTTCCTGTTACGTGATGAAGGATTATCCCAACTAAGTTATACAGATATAGCTAATCCCAAAGCCAACTGGTATACGCCTGTTCCCACTGGACGTGATATGCAGTTGGTGGGGAATGGACGGGTTTTAATCGGCACCGGGAACGGGTACGAAGAACGTGATATAGTTACTGGTAATAAGGTAACCGAACTAACTTCTTTCCCGGGAACCTTAACTGCCCACCGCCTTAAAAATGGCAATACCCTGTTAACCGGTGAAAACTGGCAGGGAAAACAAGGAATGGTACTGGTTGAAGTAGATAAGGGCGGAACTGTCAAACGCCTGACCGCTTACCCCGGATTTTCATATGGACGGCTTGTTCGTCAAACTACCTCGGGTACTTTCCTGGTGACAGCCGATGATAAAGTATTTGAAGGAAATGATAAGGGAGAAATTATCTGGCAGGTAATGATAAATGCAACGTCTAAACCTCATGTATGGCAAGCCTTACGCCTCGCTAACGGACAAACAATTATAAGCACCGGTTATGCAAAAAATCTTATGCTTTTTGGAAAAGATGAAAAACTGATCGATAGCATTTCCGGCCCTGCTGAGGTAAACCCACATTTTTATGCAGGTTTTCAAATTTTACCTAACGGTAATTATGTGGTTACTAACTGGCAGGGACATGGGCCGAAATTTGGAGCGAGTGGTGTGCAACTGCTGGAATACTCGCCAAAGGGTGTGCTCGTTTGGAGCTGGAAACAGGGCCCGGAGAAATATTCATCTCTGCAGGGCGTTATTGTACTGGATGGTTTGGATTTGAAGCGGATGCATGTGGAAGACGGGAATGGGAGGCTGGCGCCGGTTAAGTGATTAAATAAATATGACTTCCGGGCCGTTTTAACTAATATGTGAATTAAACTTAGTGAATACTAATGATCGATTAACAGATTCCGCCATCTGTTAATGCCATTAATATACCGACCTTTCTATTTCTCAACAATTATTCAGTTATTTTTGCATGATAATCGGCTTTCTTTGCTAAAAACCAAACAATTATAATGACTTTTGAAAATGACTTTTTTCATGCGCTCAACTTCAACCTTGTCGGAGCTGTGACATATAAGCCATTAAAAAACTAAAAGCCACCTCTATATAATTTTATAGTATGGATACAATGCTTATACAACTTACCAATCAAAAAGCTGCGGGCCTTTTGCGTGAGATGGAAGAACTGGACTTGATTAAGGTATTAAAAGAAAATATCACCACAATAAAGCCTAAACTTTCCGACAAATACAAAGGAATTCTTTCCAAGGAAGAAGGACAAAAGCTAAACGAACATATTAAGCAAATGCGTAGTGAATGGAACAATATTTAATGGATACCAACGTAGGTTCTGATTATTTGTCGAATTCTTTTCCTGCCACAGTCATGCAATTTATGGATGCCGCTATTAATGCCATTCCCAATCTTTCTGTTATTACCCAAATAGAATTGTTATGCTGGAAAACAGCTACCGACACTGAAGAAAAAGTAAAATCTTTTATTGCAGATCGTATTGTCCTGAATAATAATCCGGGTGTTATTACTCAATGCACAAACCTTCGTAAAGGAAAGAAAATAAAAACACCCGATGCCATTGTCGCTGCTACGACGCTGGCTTACGGCTATACACTAATTAACAACAACGAAAAAGATTTTGCCAGTATTAAAGGATTAAAAAGCATTAACCCTAATAAATTATAGATAAGATTAGGTTTTCGTTGTTTTATCATATTGTCTGTTTATACAAGACATTGAAAATAATACAATTCTTTTACTTCTTTTTTATCATAACAAAATAATTAAGTCCAACACTATTTTTGGCAGCATCTGCACCGGGCAACATCACATTTCCTTTTTTATAGGCCCTACTGTACACATCAAAATACCGGTATTGCGCTACTATCTGCCCTTCTTCTTTTTTAAAAGCCTTGAGCCAGGCAGGCACAGTAGATGTTACTATTTTATCCAGTTTTTCATATGCTACATAAACAACAACATCTTCATCATTTTCAAAACTTAAAAAGTTCTCTGTTGATTTATTGGCGTCATTCACGTCAGTTTGAATATAAGTTAAGCCTTCGTAACCTCCCACGTTACTGAAGGTAATTTCGTTCGGGTTTGAAGAAAGCAAACTGTCTTTACTGTTAAAATTGGGCACCTGGCCTATGCTGACTTTGGATAGCTTATATTCTTTGCCTTCTGAAGTTGTTAACTTTGAGATAAGTACATCCCCTTTCTTTTTTCCTTTGACTGTGATGGCAAATACAGCATGTATGCTTTCGTTATCGTCATCAGTAGCTATTATATTTATTTTAAAAACACCTTCCTGGTTTGTCAATCCTTCGAGGGTTCCGTCGGGGTATAAATCCAGTCCTTTTGGAACAGTACTTTTGTCTTTAACGGAAAAGGTTATAGGCCCGTTTCCTGTTGCCGGTAGTCTGGTTTGATAATAATCGCCGGCGTTTGCTACGGGTAGGGTTTTAGAAGACAATACCGGTTTCATATTTACTATAATAATGGTAGAAGCGTTAGTTTTCTTTCCATTGTTATCGTAAGCGATGGCTTCAATTATATTATCACCCCTGACAGGTGTTAAGGTAAACTGGTAAGGAGCCTTATTTAAGGTGGTGCGTAAGACATGGTTACTATACATTTCAACTTTGTTAACGCTTCCGTCGGGGTCGCTGGCAGTGATATTAAGCACAACCGGTTTGCCGGCCTCTGCATGAATGGGATAATCACTATTTTCAAAAAACACAATCGGGTATTTATTGCCGTTATTAATTTTTGAATATGCCCAACCGGTGAGGTCCTGTGTACTGGCGGCATCCCATTGCACGCCATGACCCACCCCCTTAAAATTGGAGTAACGCGGGTTAACACCTTCAATCCAAGTGCTGCCGGTGTCTGCAGTTAAGCCATTTAATACCCTGATGGCGGCCACCTGTTTGCGCAGGCCTCTTGAAAAATTATCTGTCTCACCCTGGTTTGCCCAAATGGGTAAGTCTTTTACTTTTAATGAATCTCCGCGAAAAGTCATGCCCATGGTAATAGCGGCAGCAAAATAATCCGGGTATTGTTGTATGATCCTGAATGTCCCCTCTCCGCCCATGGAAAAGCCACAAACATAAATACGTTGCGGATCGCCCTGGTGGTTGGCAACAAGGTCATCCATTACTTCTTTTAAACTTTTGAAATGCTGTGCCCAGCCACGTAAGGTAGCAGGTGCTATGATGTATGTTGGTATATCCTGTTTATCTGCACCGAATTGATGCCACATGCGCACCGGCGGATCCACGGCATTTCTTAAACTAACATGGTTATCAACGCCACAACAGCCATGCATGAACAATGCAATAGGATACTTACTGCCTGGTTGCAAATTAGAAGGCGTATACAAAGCATATTCGGTTGAATCTTTCTTATTCAATGACCATTCCGGAAAACCTTTATAATCGATTGCCAGTGAAAACAATATCACCGGTGCAATTGATATCCCTGTTATAAAAAGAAAACGTTATATACTTTTCATATGAAACAATTTTAATCCCATTTCTTGCTAAAGATAATTATTTGACAAGACGAAGATGCAATAGGGTTGGAAGAAAAGATAAATTTTAATCAATGGCTGAGACGAAACGAAACGCTTTTTCTTAATTCATAGAAATATCTTAAAACTTTCTGACTTCTTATGTAATCTACCATTAATAGCATCTAGTATTATGTCAGCGTAAGATAATGGTTCATTGGCTATCGGCCTTCAGCTATCAGCTACAAGCATATCACTATGTGATTTGTTTCCTCCTGATAGCTGATAGCTGACGGCTGATAGCAAAGCGTTGAACTAACGTTGACATATCACCAGTAGTAACGGCCGTTACAAAATCATTAACCATCAACCTTCACAGTGATGAGCAATACCTTATTGTTTATCGCTATTAAAAAATTACGGCCATGAAATTAACATCCAAAAAAATATTGTTTATTACTCTTCCGCTTTTTATCGTTCTTACTATTTCTTATGCTTTTAACTTCATCCCGCTTTCGAAAAGATCCATCGCTTCCAATGAACACATTAATTGTACGCCCGAACATCATGTTTGTGTGATGAAGACGATCTTTGAATTGGAGGATAAGCAGGTCCCAGTAAAGACAATAAGTGAATCTGAACTTCCGGTCAATGTAAAGACTTCCATCAACAGCGGCCTGTTATGGATAACTAAAGCACAATTACAGGATGGAGGATGGGGCACAGGTTTACATGCCAGGCAGGATGTGCATGATCCGCACGCGGTAGCTGCCGACCCAGCCACTACCTCGTTAGTTGCCATGTCCCTTCTGCGTACAGGGAATTCGCTCACTACGGGTACTTACAGTAAAGAATTATCAAAGGCTACGGAATTTTTATTGAAGATAGTAGAACAATGGCCCAACAATCAACCGCGGCTAACTATTGCCGATGGCACGCAACCACAAATAAAACTAGGACAGAATATAGATGCCATTTTAACGGTGCAATATTTTACTACCCTGCTTAAATATCACCAGCAACATGCCTGGAAAACCAGGATTCAAAATACCCTTCAAAAATGCGTTGAACGTATTGAAAAGGAACAGGACGCCGATGGTGGATGGAAAGGTGGAGGATGGGCGCCGGTACTGCAATCTGCATTGGCAGATCATGCTCTTGAATCTGCCAAAGACGCCGGCTCCAAAGTTGATAGCAAGGTAATGGGCAGATCGAAAGTTTACCAGAAAAGCAATTTTGATACCGCCACAAAATCGGCAGTTACCGGAAAGGCAGCCGGCGTGATGTTGTATTCCCTTTCAAGTACCTCGCGTTCGAGTGCAAAAGAAGCAATGGTAGCAAAGGGTATGATTGAAAATGGAAAAAAAGATGGTACCCTGAAAGCGGAAGATAAGTTAGATGAAGCTGCTTTGATAAAGGTTGGCGCAACGCCATCAGAAGCAAAGGAATTGGTAACGGGTTATATGATAAATGAAAGCACAAGAAAACAATCTGCGAGGGCAGATGTGATGGAGGGTTTTGGTAGTAATGGCGGTGAAGAGCTGATCAGTTATCTTATGACCGGCGAATCAATACAAATGCAGGGCGCAGGTAATGAATGGAAGAAATGGTATGAAATGATGTCAAAAAAAATCATTGCTATACAAGGAAATGATGGACGTTGGGAAGGTCATCATTGTATTACCAGTCCTGTATTTTGTACGGCTGCTGCTTTGCTTATCCTTTCAATAAATAATGATCTTGATGCTTCGATTCATTTTAAGTGATGGAATATAGTAGGGGCAAGGTCGCCCCTACTATATTTTTAGTTTAACGTTTCGTAATTTTTTTTGTCGTTTCAGCGAAACGCCGTACGCTGATATTGAATGAAAACTTCTTGCGCGCTTCAGCTTAAATCTCGCAAATGCGGGCTGACTTATAACCATTAATTCCTTACATAAAAGATGTTTCCTCTAACGGTGAGGCTATCAGGGCGGGAGTAGCCCCGCCCCTGCAACATTACAAACTAAACGCAATATAATTTCCACCAGGTTTCTGATTTCTTCCTCCGCCGGCCGCAATAACTACGAATTGTTTACCATCCACTTCGTAGGTGATGGGCGTTGCAAATCCACCGGCGGGAAGCTGATATTCCCATACCATCTTACCGGTCTTTCTATCAAAAGCTCTTATCTTTTCATCTATAGTTCCTGAAATGAATACTAGTCCGCCAGCCGTTACCAATGGGCCGCCGTATGAAACGGTTCCTGTTGTGGGTACCCCCTTCTTTGCCAGTTCAGGATATTCGCCCAACGGTATCTTCCATAAATATTTACCCGTGTTCAGATCAATAGCATTTAACGTTCCCCAGGGCGGCTTAATGCCGGGGTAACCATTTGAATCAACAAATCTTCGCCATGGGTTACTGACGTAGGCCGGCATGTAGGGGTAACCGGTATTTGCCGGCTTAGCCTTTACAGATGAAGGGGAAGCATTAGCGTTTACTGTTGCTGCTGCATTTTCCGTATTTGCAATAAAGCTCACGATTATATTACGGTCCCTATCGGAGAGGTGCTGGAAAGAAGGCATTCTGCCAATGCCGGTTTTTAAAATATTTTGTATGTCATCAATAGAGCGTTTTTTTGAGATGTTAATGAGACTGGGTAATTCGGGCCCGCTTCCTTTCCTGTCTTGTCCATGGCAGGATGCACAGTTTGCAAGATAAAGGGCGTTCCCCTGCGTTATAAGCATCTTTCGCCTGCCGGCCGCCGCTGTTGCCCTGTCTGACATTACCAGCTCCCAGGGATCTTCATTCACATTCTGATAAAATATTCCATCGGGATCAACCGCATTACCGCCCCATTCTGCGCCGCCACTGTACCCAAAAAGCAGGGTACCAGTTGTATTGGGAGGCGTGAATTTATTAGGTGTCTTAATTTTTTGAAAGCGTGCCTTTATATAGGCATGCGATTCTGGAGAGAGATTGGTGATATCAGCTTCTGTGTATATCTGCCGGTTTAGAGGTGCGGGGATAAGAGGATATTTCTGGGTAGGATAAGGTTGTTCACCGGGCAACCCCTTCGTGGGAACAGGACGCTCTTCTACGGGAAAGATAGAAGTTCCTTTATCCCTGTCAAGAACATATACCACTCCGTCTTTAGTTGCCTGCACTACTACATCAACAGCTTTACCATTGCGTTTAACTGTTGCCAAATTTGGCGGGCATGGATGATCACGGTCCCATAGATCATGATGTATGGTTTGATAATACCATTTCATTTTACCCGTTAATGCATCGAGCGCCATGATACAGTTCGCGAACAGGTTAGCGCCTTTGCGATCGGCGCCATAGAAATCAGACGCGGGCGAACCGGTTCCAAAATATACTACGCCGCGTTTTTCATCCAGTGTAAAGCCGCTCCAGCAATTGGTGGCGCCAATTCTTTTATAGGCGTCTTTCGGCCATGTATTGTAACCAAATTCGCCTGGCTGCGGAATAGTATGAAAAACCCAAACCAACTTACCTGTAATTACATCAAATGCACGAACATGGCCTGGAATAGCGTCTCCGCCTTCAGATAATGTGGAACCCATGATCAATGTATTTTTAAAAATGATACCCGGCGTTGTAGCGTTGACGGATGATTTGGTTACGTCATAGTCCATATTGGTTTGCAAGCCGGCATGAAGGTCGGCTCTTCCACTATCGCCAAAACTTTTAATGTTCTCCCCTGTTTTGGCATTAATGGCATACAGGCTGGAACTAACGGTGTAGAATATTCGTTTATCATCACCATTTTCCCAATACATAACGCCGCGGTTTTGATGGGGCCGGTCGGTTTTTAAAGGCGCGAACTTCCAGAGCTGTTTACCAGTTCCGGCTTCCAGTGCAAACACATTCAGATCGGGAGTTGTGCCATAAAGTATACCATTTACAACGATCGGCTGACATTGAATATCACCCGCCCTTGTAACGGCTGCATCATACATCCAGGCAACTTTTAAATTATTTACATTATCCAGCGTGATCTGGTTCAACGGCGAATACCGGTTACCGCCTTTATTGCCTCCGTAAACGGGCCAGTCTTTTCCTGTCGCTGATGGCGGACTCATTTTGATCCATCCATATATCACCAGGCTTACAAGCAGAAGGAGCGAAATCGTTACATATTGTCTAGGCTTCATATTTATCGAGCTATCAGTTTTGGGCTGTCGGTTTTGAGCTATCGGCTATCAGCTATCGGCTATCAGCTATCGGCTATCAGATATCGGCTATCGGCTATCAGCTATCAGCTATCAGCTTTCGGCTATCGGCTATCAGCTAATCGGCTAT
>JBDSBP010000593.1:0-4052 GCA_039921525.1 Chitinophagaceae bacterium
CTGGGAGGTCTTCAAGACCTCCCAGGTCGAACCCTCTTTTTAGTTTTTAGTTAATCCCTTATGCGACAGTTCACCAATCAATAATTAATCAGTGAACGTAATTCCCAAATTATCATTTTATACATCCTGTCATTTATGAGGTAATCACCAAAAAAATGGCACAAACAACCAATAGTACAATAAGTATGGGTATAATAAAACGTATCCATGCTTTTAAACTAACATTCACCAACGCCAGTGATGGCAGTAATACACCCGTTGGAGAAAGGAAGAACATGATATTCATTCCATACAGATAACTGATAATGTCACTAATTGAAATTTTTTTGTGTAAGTTAAGAATTAACGTTTAAGCAGCTGTGCAAAAGGAATAGAGATTCGTTCTCTAACCTTTCATCGTATCAAATTCCAAAAGCTGATTTTTCGCCTTGTCTTGAAGCCAAGCTTTTCATAAAGTTTAATTGCTCCCATATTTGTGTCTGCGACGTGCAGATAGGGGACGCGATTCTCGTCGAATATGTTTTTCGTTGCATAGGCAATTAATTGTTTGGCATAACCGTTTCCTGTGTGTTGTGGATGAGTAACTACAGCACTTACTTCTGTATATAAATTCATTTTCATGCGTTCGCCTGTAACCGCAATTAATTCCTCATTTTTGTATATTCCATAATAATGCCCCAATCTTGCAGTCTTGTTTCTAAAATAACCTGGTTGAACAAGGTTGACCAGTTTGAATAAATCGTCATGTTGGTTTGTCTGAAGCTCTATGATTTTTTCGTTTATTTCAATATTGATAGGTAAATCAAGAAGCATTTGATTACAGACAAGTTCTTTTTTCAACTGCAGGTGATTGCCAGAAGTTGGCCTGTTCCCAACAACATAAAAATTATCTGTCAATTCTGAATATTTATTTACACCTTCTAAAATTTTATCGATATCTAAAATGCCGCCAAATGGACAATAGTCTGGATGATAGAATTTTACTTTATCATAGTGTATTGCGACATCCTTGTGCGTTTCAGTCAATGAATGCCAAACCGGGTTGTCTAATTTTTCCTCTTCTTTTATCATAGTGGATTGTTCTGCCTTATTTTCAATAGCTGCTGTTGTAATTAAATGTTCTGCTAATATTCTCATCTGTATTTTTGAAATGCTGTTGTCTTTTTAAAGTGTTGGATTAAAAATGGTTACACTATTGCCAGTCATTCTGCCTGTTAATAATAAACTTTTTTTTAGATGATCGACTTTTTGGATACAAGACGTAACGGCAGGCGGCAATTAACTGCGGGATTTATTTTTATAACCGGTAGTAAAATAAATTTACCATTCTTGCATAATAATGCCAACCTGTTCATCCTTTAATGCAAATTCTTTGGCACCCCAGGGACGAAGTGTAATTTTATTGAGGTTTGGATGTAATAGTTCAGGATGAGTGGTTGTTACTTTTTCGTAAACAGCCTTAATGTTTTTTGTAACAAGTCTAAACTCAGGCTTATCTTTCTCAGCATATTCCTTGTTTTGAAATATGAGCATTTCTAGTCCATCCTTCTCGATAACACAATAGGGAGATCCTGATTCAAATTCATGATGCACAATACTAAACTCCAGGCAGTCCACAAATAACCTTAAACTATCTTTAAGATTCGTATAGAATACACTTGGAACGAGTTTTTCAAATTTCATATTTTTATTTTTAATACAGTTGCCTGTTACAATGATCGCTAGTGTAAAGTATTTGCAAAGTATGGGAATTTGATGCTGATCCCTACAAGGAGCCGAAGACAAATCGAAAAACAAAAGTACCAATTATGGAATGGGTAGCATTGACAATTCTATGATGGATACTTTTTCCCAACCGGGTTCTTCGCAAATGAAATGACCTTTACCTTCAAATATATTTATATCAACCCGACTAATTGCATCAGGTTTTATTTTAGTTTTTTTCGACAATTCTTGCAATAGTCATGTCCCAGTTTAATAAGATTCGATATGTCACCATCTGCCTCAGCCATTACACAGGTTTCATCAGAACAATGTTTCAAACCAAGATTATGTCCAATTTCATGGAGTATTGCCTTTCGGGTGAGATTATTTAAGAGGGCTTCGTCATTCTTTATGAATTTATAATCCGATACTATACAAGAACTGCCCGCCAGGTATCCTAAACCGTAAATGCCTATTCTTTCATTTAAATAAACACTTTTATTACCTTGTTTAAACTTTGTTTTTTGGTAGGTATAGATCTCTTTATTGGTAATTCCGATTACTTCTATGATAGTATCATTTTTTAATTTTGACAGAAGCAAAAGTAATGAGTCAGCTGAATATTTTTCGTTATAGCTACTTCGGAATTTTTCAGGTATAGCTAAAGGCTCGAGCGTTATTACCCGGATATTAAAAAAGGCGTTTAACTGACTTTTTAGAACTTCTAATTGTTCCACATTGTACTGTCCTATAGGTTGCAGTGCAAAAAGCTTATTCTTGTCAGGGCTTGTTAAAGAGTAAAGGGAATGCTTTTGACAGCAAGTCAATGAAAATATTATACTTATTATTACATCCGTAAGTCTCATTATTATTGCTACTAACTATTTGGATTTGGCAGGTTGATTTGTCCTGGTATAGCCATACATGGTTTTGAATAAATCTCGGAATAAGCAAATTACGAGAAGAATCTGGTTCTACCCCTTTTTGAAGTCATCAGATACCCATGTTGTTATATAATTCAAATAGGCTGACTATGTGTCAACCTATTTCAAGACAAGTCAGCCTGCTGCCGTTTGATCTCCGTTTGCCGGGCCTTTGCAAATATATTCGCAGTTTTTTATTTTTAATTTATGGAAAACAAATTTAATTATTTAATATACTGCAAAGCCCGTTGAGAAATTATTTCTATATGTTATACCATAACCGTTACTCTTAAAAAAGTAGCCGGTATTGAAGTAGTATTGTTGTCACTTCTTTTGTTTTGGCTGTTAAACAAAACTTCCAGTTCTTCCTGTAGTTTTGTAGCCTTGCCATTTTTTTCGGCAGCTTCAAAAGCATTCATCGTGGGGCCATAATACTTTCTAAATACATGCACGAATTCTTTTGGAGGATAAGGGGCATTAAAAATAAAAGTATCTCTGATGAAAGATATTTTTTCTTTTGCCACACCTGCCTGTACAAAGCGTTCTGTAACATGATCTTCATTCCCCCATAACATCGGGCTGATGAAACCTTCGGGTGGCGGTGGTGTATAAGCAGAACTGATCTTTAATATTTGCGCCACCAGGGTAGGGTCTCCCGGGATCCAGTTGCCCATCACTATTCTTCCCCCGGGTTTAGTTACACGTACCATTTCCTTTGCCACGTCAAATGGCTTTGGTGCAAACATGGCACCAAAGATGCTGATAACAAGATCAAAACTTTTATCCTCCAGGCCATCAAGCGCTATTACATCACCCTCCTGGAAAGTGCAATTGCTCAATCCTTCTTTTTTTGCACGCAGGTTACCTGCTTCAACAAGGTTCCTTGCAATGTCTACACCCAAAACGGTTGCACCCAACTTTGCTTCCGGAATTGCTGTGGTTCCATCCCCACAACCAAGTTCAAGAATAGTAAGATTTTTAGTAATGCCCAATTTGGCTACTAAAGCTTCTCCGCTCTCACGCATTGTTTGAGCAATTTGGGTAAAGTCTCCTTTTTCCCAAAGAATTTTGTTCGGATTCATTTATTTATTTTTTAATTATTAATTACTGCAAAGATAACCTGGCTCTGCGCGTAAGACTTTACTGTGAGGACCATCCTCTTGACTAATCAGCCCAAAACATCTACTAATTTTTTCCCATTAGCCTATTTGGCAGGAGAAGTATTATAACGCCGTACAAATCTCTTTAAAAGCAGATAAGCTAGTGTCATGTCAAACATAAACTGTCGATTATTTTGGCAGCTATCAGGAAAACAATGCTAGAATTAGTTTCCTCCTGATAGCTGATAGCTGAAGGCTGATAACCAAAGCGTCATTTTAGAGTTGACATAACACCAGGGTAATGTCAAGCCAGAATTGAAGGATT
>JBDSBP010000594.1:0-17011 GCA_039921525.1 Chitinophagaceae bacterium
GAAGTGGCGTTCCTTTTACTCGTACTAACGCATTAATAGGAACACTGCCCGGGTGTTGTGGCAATGTAGAAAGAGTGTGCAACATACCTATCCTGTCTTCATGCGATTCTCCCAAACCGATAATACCGCCGCTGCAAACACTGATACCTGCTTTACGCACATTACCGAGCGTTTGAAGCCTGTCCTGGTAAGTACGTGTAGTAATTACTTCATTGTAATGTTCGGCAGAAGTATCCACATTATGATTGTAGGCATATAGCCCGGCTTCGTGTAATTTTTTTGCCTGTGTTTCACTTAACATTCCCATCGTGCAACAAACTTCCATACCTAGTTCATTCACTCCCTGCACCATTTCAAGAACCCTGTCAAAATCCCTGTTATCCCGCACTTCCCGCCAGGCCGCTCCCATGCAAAAGCGGGTAGAGCCTGCGTTTTTTGCCTTTAGCGCATAAGCCAGCACTTCATCTTTTTGCATTAATGCTTGCACATCAACACCGGTATTGTAGCGCGCAGCTTGAGGGCAGTAAGCGCAATCTTCCGGGCAGCCGCCGGTTTTAATAGAAAGCAGCGTACAAACCTGCACTTCGGCAGTAGCCTGGTAATCGCGATGAATAGTAGCAGCCCTGTAAATAAGCTCCAATAACGGGCTATTATAGATCTCCGATATTTCTGATTTTTGCCAATTGTTCCTGATCATGGTAGGCATGCTTGTTATTTAGGCAAACGTACAGAAAAAGTTTAAAGTTTGATGTTTAAAGTGGGGAGTTGAAATACTTGCGTTGGAACATTTTAAAGAAATAGCGTCATAACACGTAGATATCCCCTTCCTGTTATTACTAAATTTGGGTGTGACTAATTCTACTTTGACAAGTAAAACCGGCTTTTTGTTATTGGTTGAATTTAGCTGGTATATTCAAATTTACATTACCGGAGTGGTATTATCTGCGAAAAAGGCTTCAGAAAAAGTATAAAGCCCGTTAATCTACTCTATAGAACGACTTGCGAATAGATAATTTTGACAAGTAACCGTTCCGTTTCGAACATTCTTTAACTCTGCAAAATATATTTGTTACACAGAGATGCACAGAGATGCACAGAGATACACGGAGGCGCTCCTTGAAACTCCGTGCCTTCTCCGTGTAACTCTGTGTAATACTTTTGTTACACAGAGATTGCTACCCGGGAAGAACTAACGGAAGAATGGAAAAACAGGGAAGTTAGAGAACCAAAGCAGTTAAAACTGGCAAGAAAGTAATATCACCTGAAAATTATTTGCCAGAATCAAAAAAGGAAAAACAACTTCCTAATAAGAAAAAGAATTAAGCCGTTTAAATGCAAGCATATTTAAAAATATCTCTTAGAAAAAAAGTTGTTCTCCTGTCGATTGTGGAACTAGCACTATATATTTAATAATAACTCAAATTAGTCTCCGGGCTCAAACTCACCACACATTCATAAATCAACCGTATAGTATTTTCTATATCAGATTTGTGCAGCATTTCAACCGTAGTATGCATATAACGTAAAGGGATAGACACAAGCACCGAAGGACATCCTTCGTGTGCGTACGCAAAAGCGTCCGTATCAGTTCCAGTGCTCCTGCTTACAGTTCGCATCTGGATCGGAATGGCATTTTTCGCGGCTATATCCTGCACCAGGTCCAATAATTTATTATGAACCGCGGGGCCGTAAGCCAGGCTCGGGCCTTTACCACAGGCAACATCTCCTTCTATGATCTTACTTATCATCGGGGTTGTTGTATCGTGTGTAACATCTGTAACAATGGCTATATTGGGTTTTATTCTCCTGGCAATCATTTCAGCGCCTCTCAAACCCACTTCTTCCTGCACTGCATTAACGATATATAAGCCATAAGGCAGTTTCTTTTTATTTTGCTTTAACAGCCTGGCTACTTCAGCGATCATAAATCCACCCACGCGGTTGTCAAATGCGCGACCTATGTAATAGTCATTTGCCAATTCGTCGAAGCCATCCTGGTAGGTAACAACGGCTCCGATATGAACACCCAATTCTTCCAGGTCTTTTTTACTCCTGGCACCGCAATCTAAAAACAGGTTATCTACTTTAGGTTGTTGCTCCTTTGCATCCGGGTTACCGAGACGGGTATGAATAGCCGGCCAGCCGAATACTCCTTTCACGGGACCCTTCTTGCCATGGATTATTGCCCGCTGGCTGGGAGCAGCCTGGTGATCAACGCCACCATTTCTTTTCATATACATCAGGCCTTCCGGGGTAATGTAATTTATAAACCAGCTGATTTCATCAGCATGCGCTTCAATAACCACTTTAAATGGATGTTTGGGATTGATAACGCCCACCGCTGTTCCATAAGGATCTGTAAAATGTGTGTCGATATATGGTTTCAGGTATTGTAGCCAAAGCTTTTGCCCGCTGCTTTCGAAACCTACCGGCGAAGCATTGTTTACATAATTAATTAAAAACCGGGAGGATTCTTTGGTGAGAACAGGTGCCTGGGTTGGTTCTTTGTGTTTAGCTTGTTTTGCCATAGTTCGTCTTTAATCTTCAAAAATAATTAAATTGAAATAAATGAAGTGAATATTGCCGAAAGCATCATTAAGCCGTCTAAGACAAAATAGTACAAATAGTCAGAAAAATTTTTCGTGGCGGTATTATACAGTGCCATTGTTATAACACCCGGAATCAATAACAGCGCTATAACCGGCAATTTAAAGCCGGTAAATGAAAGCGCAAATGTGCCTATGCCAAATATTACCAGGCTGCTATAAAACAATGCTTTTACTCCCCCCTCATTCAAGTAAGTTATCAGGCTCCTGATTCCTTCTTCTTTGTCATTTGCCCGATCCCGGTAATCGAAAATAATACAGATAGCATAGATCAGGAAAAACCGGCTGATACATAATAAAATAGCAGAAGTCGACCATCCGTTGTCAGAAAAAATGATTGGTAAAAAAGTAGTTACGTACATCCAGACAAAGGAGAGAAAAATAGTTTTGCCTACGGCAATTTTTCGTAGTAAACTAAAGGGTTGAAGGGGTAGTTTGGGGGCTGAGTACAGGAAGGTAAGAAATATTGACATGCCCATCCAGAAGAGGTGATTCCTAAAATAAAAAAAATAGAAACATGAACCAACCATCCCAACAATAAAAAATAAGAGATGCAGGTTTTTATGTTCCTGTGTCCACCTTACCCGAAGTTTTTCAGTGGGTGTTAATGGAGTTAAGAACCAATGAAAATTATAGCTGCAAATGGTCGAGAAAAAAACGAAAACCAGGTAATGCTGAACATCATATTTCAGGTGAAGTAGCTGATTGGTTTGGGTTACCATCAGCACGGCGCATAATGCAATATAAATACTGCTGAAAATGAAAAAGTTAAAAAAGCGAGTTAGCATGATGTACTCATATGCTGAATTGTTGCTGTGCCCAATGTAAATAAATTATCAAAAATCAGATGTAACCAGGTTAATGAAGAAGAGGAAGAGCTATGGTTTCAATATCACGATTTTTTCTGTTACAACGGTATCGCTGATATGTCCTGCCCCATCTTTAGCAACAAATTTAAAAATAATTGTGTCGTTTTCGATGTCGCTTTGGTGCAGGTAATTATAATCAAAAGCTACGTCAAATTCACCTTTGATTTTTTCGGGAAATTTTGGAATAATATTATGTAAAGTATCAGGACTGGCATTGTTGGTAGGAATAGGTCGGCGGTTTAAACGTTTCCTGATAGATAGAAGGGTATCTTCACTTAGGTCGCCTTCTTTGTCGGTATATTGGATAGTTATGTTCAAGGCGCCTCCTTTCGGAATGATATTTCCATTAAGAGATTTTATTTTCAATGTCGGAGTGGATTGATAATTACCTTTATTACAGGCTATTATTACTACCACTGCAATAAAAACAATTATAATTTTATGTTTCATACAAAATCAATATAATCATCAAATTTAACAGATACTAAGGTACGAACCTAACATGACAGATAAACTGAATCATAAAATTTTCTCAATAAATGCCTGGGAATTCGAATTGGTGGCATTGGAAGTGTTCCGGTTTCAGTATGAAAACAACCTTGTTTACCGACAGTTTGTAGAAGCTTTGCAGGTAAATATGGCAAGAGTAGACTCCATTCGTACCATCCCATTTCTCCCAATAAGCTTTTTTAAATCACATAAGGTGATGACCACAGAGTTCTTGCCAGAAGAGGTTTTTGAAAGCAGCGGCACTACATTAGCCATTTCAAGTCATCATTATGTTAAACGGCTTTCGCAGTATAAAGAAAGTTTCCTGAAAACCTGGAAGATATTCTATGGAAATCCGGGGCAGTACTGTATTATCGGGTTGTTACCTTCTTACCTGGAAAGAAAAAATTCTTCCCTGGCGCTGATGGTGTCGGAACTGATTGCAGTAAGTGAGCATCCCCAAAGCGGCTTTTACCTGTACGAGTTTGATAAATTGTATACTCTTTTACGGGATCTGGAAAAGAAAGGGCAAAAAACAATTTTAATTGGCGTTACTTTTGGATTGCTTGATTTTGCAGAACAATACTCGCTTTCATTGAATCACACCATAATAATGGAAACAGGGGGAATGAAAGGAAGAAGGGATGAATTGACACGGGAACAGGTACATGAATTTTTGCAGGAAAGACTCGGCGTGGCCAAAGTGCACTCCGAATACGGTATGACGGAGTTATTATCACAGGCCTATTCCAAAGGGGAAGGTATTTTTCATTGCCCGCCGTGGATGAAAGTCTTACTTAGAGAAGAAGATGATCCCTTAAAGGTTAAAAATATCGTCGATGATACATCGAATAGCGGTGTGATAAATATTATTGATCTTGCAAATATAGATTCATGTGCTTTTATTGCTACCGATGATGTGGGTAAGTTGTATGCCGATGGAAGTTTTGAGGTGTTAGGACGAATTGATAACAGTGATATTCGTGGGTGCAGTTTGATGGTGGTTTAGGGGCTATCAGCAATTAGCTTAAAACACTGGAAGGAGGTGAACTGACTTCCGAAGTCTTGTAGACTTCGGAGGTCTTGCATTTAGGAACAGAGAATTATTATTTCCCAACTATACCATCATGCTTAATAAAAAAAATTGGTTGATATTGCTTCTTTTACCTTTTTTTGCTTTTGATTGCCACAAAAAAGAGGAGAAGTGCATCCATGCCAAGGTAATAAGGGTAAGCTGTGCAAGTTTTGTAGTGCAGGTGTTGAATAAAGATAGCGTAGGATCTTATGGATGGAAGGATGTGGGTGGACATGGGATTTATAACAACGTGCTTAACATTTCCAATAGTTGCAAAATAGGGAAGTTTGCCAGGGGCGAAGAGTTGTATTTTACTATACAGGATACCCTTCGGGCGAATGATTGTATAGTTTGTAAGATGTATGACGCACCACCGGAAAAAAGTTATATAGTGGAGAATGTGACGAGGAAAAAATGTGAATGAGTTCATCGTTTCATGAATCATATATTCGATAGTTCGAATTTTAGCCGTAAGCGCTCAAATTTATTTTGGAGTTCAAATTTAAAGCGCTGCCGAAAGCTGATAGCCGAAAGCTGATAGCTGATAGCTGATAGCTGATAGCTGATAGCTGATAACCGAAAGCTGATAGCCGAAAGCCCATCACAGATAACCTCAAATATTAATTAAATTAACATCTCGGTCAATGAAAAAACTAGGTTCGATTATCGCGGCTGGCTTCCTGTTACAAATGTTTCTTTCCATGACATTTCAAAAAGCGAAGAGAGTGATTTTCTTTGGCGATTCTATAACGCAGGCCGGTATTGCGGCAAATGGTTACATTACCAAGCTGAGAGAGCAACTCGAAAAAGACGCCAGGGGCCAGTACGAATTAATAGGAGCCGGAATTGGAGGCAATAAAGTATATGATCTTTACCTGAGGATGAATGAAGATGTATTAGATAAAAATCCGGATATCGTAGTCATTTATATTGGTGTCAACGACGTGTGGCATAAGGCCTCTTCAGGTACGGGCACCGACGCCGACAAGTTTCAGAAATTTTATGAAGCCATCATTAAAAAACTGAAAGAGAAAAATTGTAAGATCATTCTATGCACGCCTGCTGCAATTGGAGAAAGAACTGACTTCTCCAATCAACAGGATGGTGACATGAATAAATACTCGCAGATCATACGGGATATCGCCAGTAAAAATAATCTGCCTCTTTGCGACCTCCGAAAAGCGTTCTTAGAATATGACCTGAAGAATAACCCGGATAATAAAGAATCTGGCATACTGACCGTTGACAGGGTTCATCTGAATGAAAAGGGTAATCAATTGGTGGCCGATCTTTTGCTACCACTTATTAAGAAATAGATTATCTCACTCAAAAAGATTTTATGGAAGAAAAGCAGGAAGGTTTAAACGAACCCTCAAAAGGTAGTACAGATGATAAAGAGAAGACCCAGGCACATACAGGCAGTAAAGTGAGGGAGGGGCAGGAAAATAGTTCTATTTTGCATGATAAAAAAGATCCGGATAACGAAATCCAGGACGTAACGAAAAAAGACATCAGTTCAACGAGCCAGGAAGAGTTTATTGATGACGATGCAAATACTAAGAAGAGCGATGAATGATGTAACAACCTAATTATCCTCCTCCTCGATAATCTCAATTACCCGGCCTACCTCCCCATCTTCCAGTCTAACCTTAATGCCTCTTGAATGGTAAGGAGAACTGGTGAGGAGATTTTTAACGATCCCACGGGTACGGTTCCCTGTTCGCTGGTCTTTTTTCTGGATAATATCCACCTCCAGCCTGGGATAGATATCTTTTCGGTACTGTCCGTTCATATTTTAAATTTTCCAGTTTACCACCTGGTTCACCCATTCTTCGCGAAGTGGAGTGGTGATCTTTATATAGTTATCAGTAAAACCGTCCATCATATTGTTGGAGTTATGTCCTTCAAACAATACTTTCCTGGTTTGGCCTGAATGTAACCTTGTAAAATGTTGCTGCTTCATGTAACTGAGGTTACGAAGCGTTTTGTTTCTTTCATGTCGCATGGCGACAGGCACCACTGGATTTATTTCCAGCGCCTGGGTATTATCTCTTTCGGAATAGGTAAATACATGAAAATATGAAACGTCTAATGCATGCAGGAAGTTAAAAGTTGTATCAAAGTCCTCGTCCGTTTCACCGGGAAATCCTACAATAACATCAACACCTATGGAACAATGCGGCATGATATTCTTGATATAATTCACCTTGTCCGCATATAGTTCACTTTTATAACGCCTTCTCATGGCTCGCAGAATTTTGTTGTTGCCACTTTGCAAGGGAATGTGAAAGTGGGGCATAAATTTATCACTGTACGCAACAAATTCGATTATCTCATTCGACAGCAGGTTGGGTTCAATAGAGGATATCCGGTACCGTTGAATGCCTTCCACTTTATCAAGTGCCTGTATCAACTCAAGAAAAGTTTCATGATGGATTTTATCTCCTTCCGGCCCTTTGCCAAAATCGCCGAGGTTCACGCCGGTCAGCACTATTTCTTTTACGCCATTTTGTGCAAGTGAAACCGCGTTTGCCAGCACATTTTGAACGGTGTCACTTCGGCTTTTGCCTCTTGCCATCGGAATAGTGCAGAAGGAACAATTATAATCGCAGCCATCCTGTACTTTCAGAAATGAGCGGGTGCGATCGCTAAGGGAATAAGATGCGTTAAATCCGCTCACTTCTTCTATGTCGCAGCTGCTGATCTTAGCGGAATCACCTTTAGAGAGCTCCCTGATATGCTGTGCGATATTAAATTTTTCCGCCGCGCCTAAAACGAGGTCAACGCCCGGTATAGCTGCTATTTCTTTCGATTTTAACTGTGCATAACAGCCGGTGATAACCACCAGGCTTTCGGGAGATTTTCGTTGTATTCGCCTCACCAGGTGCCGGCATTCTTTGTCTGCATTATCGGTAACGGAGCAGGTGTTTATCACATATACATCGGCCAGGTCCTCAAAATTTTTCTTTTCAAAACCTTCGTTTTCCATCAACCTGGAAAGGGCAGAAGTTTCCGAAAAGTTCAGTTTGCAGCCGAGCGTATGAAATGCCACCGATTTTGTTTGTTCCATGGGCGACAAATTTACATTTTTTTAGCGGTTTAGCCACGGAGCCACGAGGCACGAAGAGGTACAAAGGGTTTGTTCCAATCATTAACCGTATTTGTTTCCTAACGTTACAGAATCGTTTAGATAAACTAATATCGCAGGAAAAATTAATTTGTACCTTACTATTAAAACAAGATAAGAGACGATTGCATAAAGCTGATAGCCGATGGCCGATAGCCGATAGCCGGTAGGCCAAAGCGCCAGGTATTTCAAAATCCTCACCCATTATTCATGAAGGTATTAATTAAGTTTGTCCAGGTATTATACACTATTTACGCTTTCCTGTTATTTGTCTTCATGCTCATTATCGTTTTTCCGCTTGTGGTGATAGCTTCTTTTTTTGGAAGGATTAAAGGAGGTAATTTCATATACAGGTTAGTAGGAATCTGGGCCGATATCTGGCTGCCCATGCTCGGAATATTTCACAAGAATATTTTTATCGGGCAGCATAAAACAGATCATGCCTGTATATTTGTGGCCAATCATATTTCTTATATGGATGTGCCAATACTGGTAAAATCGTTACGCCAGCCTGTAAGAGTGCTGGGCAAAATGGAACTGTCACGGATTCCCATATTTGGATTTTTATACAGGAACGCCGTAGTAATGGTAAACAGGAGCAATAGTGAAAACAGGGCCAAGAGCGTTAAAACGTTAACATCGATTTTGAAAAAGGACATTTCCATTTTTATCTATCCCGAAGGCACATTCAATACTTCCGGCCAACCGTTGCAAGACTTTTTCAATGGCGCCTTTCGCATCGCCATCGAAACACAAACACCCATTAAGCCGATCGTTTTCCCTGACACGGTGAAGTTATTACATTACAACAACATATTTTCGCTGACACCTGGCATTTCAAGAGCTATCTTCCTGGAAGAAATACCAGTAGATAACTTATCTATGGATGACATTGAATGGTTAAAGATGAAAGTGTACAACGAAATGGATGCTGAACTAAGAAAATGGGCATACTACGAGGAACCAAAAGCAGTTTTAAAAACTACTAATTTTAAAGATTGAGGTCATCTCTACATACAGAAGAATTATTCAGTTTCACAGCGGCAGCTTATGTGGAGGTAATTATTCCATTGGCACTGCCAAAAAATTTCACATGGTCAGTACCCGAGCAAATGATGTCCACCATCAAGCCCGGGTGCAGGGTGGAAGTTGTATTGGGAAAGAACAAGAAATATGCAGGTATCGTTAAACGCGTTCACCAGGAAAAACCTACCGCTTTTGTCGCCAAAGATATTTTAAATGTATTGGATACCGAACCGATTGTTGTTCCGGAACAAATGAAACTCTGGGAATGGATGGCCACTTATTATATGTGCAGTGAAGGAGAAGTGATGCAGGCCGCACTTCCTACACACTTCAAACTGAGCAGTGAAACGGTGTTGTTATTTAATGAAGAGGCAGGAGATGACTTTTCCCACCTTGATGATGAGGAATTTTTGGTAGCGGAAGCATTACTCCTGAAACAGGAATTAAAATTGGTGGAAGTACAGCAAATACTGGATGCAACCCATGTATACCCGGTAATAAATAGACTGATTGAAAAGAAAATTTGTTTTGTTTGGGAAGAATTAAAAAATACCTACAAAGAAAAAAAAGAAGCGTATGTGTTGCTCAATCCTGCTTTTGACAACGAAGATACTTTATCAGAATTATTGAATAACTGGTCAAGAGCGCCCAGGCAGATGGAATTGCTGCTGGCATTTTTACATCTCCGCAAAACAGAAGGCGAGGTTACACAGCCATCTCTTTTGAAAAAAGCCAATGCCTCCGTGGCCCAGTTAAAAGGACTTACAGAAAAAAATATCCTGCAGGTGGAGAAACGTTCCATAGACCGCATTAAATATCTGCCAAAAAGTATTACAATCGATTTCGAACTGAGCGCGGCGCAAGAGGAATGTTTAGCACAGGTAAGGAATTCATTCTCGGAAAAACAGGTTTGCCTGCTACATGGGGTCACTTCAAGCGGGAAGACGCTTATTTATATCAAACTTATAGCCGACCTGATAAAGCAGGGCAAACAGATATTGTATATGTTGCCGGAAATTGCGTTAACCTCGCAGATCATCCGTCGTTTGCAAAAACATTTTGGCGGCTATATCACCATCTATCATTCTAAATTCAACCAGAATGAACGGGTAGAGATCTGGCATAAAGTAAAAACAGGGGAAGCAAAAATTATCCTGGGAGCAAGATCATCCCTGTTTCTTCCCTTCCAGGATCTTGGGTTAATTATCTGTGATGAAGAACAGGATAGTTCCTTCAAACAACAGGATCCTGCACCAAGGTATCATGCACGTGACGCGGCTGTTTATTTTGCCTCACTGTTCCCGGCGAATGTGTTGTTGGGCAGCGCAACCCCATCGATGGAAAGTTATTTCAATGCATCCACTGGTAAATATGGATTGGCTGAATTGAACGAACGTTATGGCGGGATAAGTATGCCGGTTATTGAAATAATTGACACCAGGAAGATAGTCAGCAAAGAGAAAACGAAGATCATTATTTCACCTTTGCTGAAAGATGCGATAGAATCGAGTATGTTAGTCCAAAAGCAGGTGATTCTTTTTCAAAACCGGCGCGGCTACTCACCTTACCAGGTTTGTGTGTCGTGCGGCTGGATTCCGCATTGTAAATACTGTGATGTGTCGCTTACTTATCATAAAATATCTAACAGGTTGCAATGTCACTATTGCGGCACCTGGTATCCGATGATCACTACCTGTGAGGCCTGTGGCAATCATCATTTTTCGCAAACCAATTTTGGTACGGAACGAATTGAGGAAGAACTGCAGGAAATGTTTCCTTTAGTGAAAGTAGCCCGCATGGATGTAGATGCCGTCAAAGGAAAACATGCTCATGATACCCTCATCCAACAATTCGAGCAAAAGCGCATAGACATACTCGTGGGTACGCAAATGGTAGTGAAGGGACTTGATTTTGATAACGTTGGATTGGTTGGCATATTAGATGCAGATGCTATTATGGGTTTTGCTGATTTCAGGGTGAATGAAAGATCTTTCCAGTTGATGGAACAGGTGAGCGGCCGTGCAGGCAGAAAAGATAAGCAGGGGCTGGTGTTGATACAGGTAAGAAATATAAATCACCCGGTGCTTAAACTGGTGCAGCAACATGACTATAAAAAATTTTACGAGGAAGAAATTTTAAACCGGAAGAATTTCTTTTATCCGCCTTATTCGAGACTGATTAAAATTACGTTTCGTCATAAGAACAATGATATAGTGGCAGGTGCTACTAATTTATTCACTGGTATTATTAAAAAGAATTTTGAAAAATATATGGTGGGCCCGGCGCCACCGGTTGTGAACCGGGTTCGTAACCAGTACCTGATGGAATTGTTATTTAAACTGCCCAAGGATGCGGCGCTTATTAACGGCTGCAAACAAAGTATACTTAATACAATTGCGGAAATGCACCAGGATAAGAGGTATCGCATGGTGTCAGTAATTCCGGATGTGGACGCGATTTAGGGTAAATGGTTAATGGTTAATTAGGCCGTGACATAATGGCAACCTGTAGCGAAAACCTATAAGGTTTGAAACTCAGAGTACTGGCACTAAGGAAGCAAACCTTATAGGTTTGGAAAGCCTCTAAAAAAACAACTTTATTTAACGACATTTATCCCTCATTAAATAGTACTGTTATGTTTACGATTGAAAACGATCTTTTGACCGTTAACGTTACGTCAAAAGGCGCTGAACTAGATAGCATCTATCATAAAAGAAACAAACTGGAATATCTATGGAGCGCAGACCCCACAGTATGGGGTAAAAAATCTCCCATACTATTTCCTATCGTTGGAACACTTAAAAATAATACGTACTATTACGAGGAGAACGCTTATGTACTAAGCCGACATGGGTTTGCAAGAGAACATAATTTTACCCTGGTGGAGCAGTCTGAAAATTCAGTTAGCCTGTCACTGAAAAGTGATGCTGAAACACTCAAAAAATTTCCCTTTATTTTTGAGTTGATCATCGCTTATACTGTGGTTGAAAATTCTTTGACAGTAACGTATAAAGTGATCAATGAAGATAATAAGATCATGTTCTTTTCTGTAGGCGGACACCCGGCATTTAAAGTGCCACTAGTTCCCGAAACCAGGTATGAAGAGTACTACCTTGAATTCGACAAGAAGGAGTCGGCCGGGCGTTGGCCTATTTCTCCTGACGGACTTATTGAATCAATTCCTACGCCATTAATGGAAAACACCGATCGTATAACGCTGAGCAGGGAGCTATTCTACCAGGATGCGCTTGTATTCAAACACCTTTCTTCTCACCAGGTTTCATTAAAGAGTGATAAAACAACCCATGGCTTTATATTTGACTTTACCAGCTTTCCTTATCTTGGTATCTGGGCCGCTAAAAATGCAGATTTCGTATGCATTGAACCATGGTATGGAATTGCAGATACGGTAAACAGCAACCAACAGTTACCTGAAAAGGAGGGAATTCAAAAACTGGAAGCAGGAGAAACTTTTAAAGCCGTATGGAGTGTTCAATTATTTTAAAAATCATGATTAAATCAAAATGATATGTTACAATTTGTAATCATTGCCAAAGATGGAACCGACCCGGATGCACTGGATCGCAGAATGACCGCCAGGCCTTTTCATATTGAAACTGCAAAGAAACTGAAAGAAGAAAATCATTTTATTGTGAGTGGCGCTACTTTAGATAAAGAGGGCAAAATGATCGGGTCAGTGATGCTGGTGCAATTTGAAACGGAGGAAGATTTGAAGTTATGGTTGGAAAAAGACCCCTATGTTACGGGTGATGTTTGGAAGGACATTGTGATCAAGCCGTTTAGGGTAGCAGAAGTATAAGAGGTATGAGGTGTGATCTGTGAGGAAGACAACCCCGAAGGGGTAATATGATCATAGAAACATCGATTTATATTGGACCAGATCCCAAAGGAATGACATTCTTCGCCAAAATAATGTAATTCTTTCGGGGTTTTCATACCTCACACCTCACACCTCATATTCATTTCACAAGGTAAAGCCGATACCTGATAGCTGACAGCTGAAAGCCGGTTTTCACCTACCTTTGCGGCTCGAAATATGAAATACACAAACGAAATCAATAAAAGAAAAACATTCGCGATCATTTCTCACCCGGATGCTGGTAAAACAACCCTCACTGAAAAATTGCTGTTATTTGGAGGCGCTATCCAGACGGCCGGCGCCGTAAAAAGCAACAAGATCAAAAAACACGCAACGAGCGACTTCATGGAAATTGAGCGCCAGCGCGGCATTTCGGTTGCCACCTCCGTAATGAGTTTTGAATACGATGGCCACCTCATTAACCTGCTGGATACACCCGGCCACAAAGATTTCGCAGAAGACACTTACCGCACCCTCACCGCCGTCGACAGCGTTATCCTCGTTATCGACAGTGTGAATGGGGTAGAAGCCCAAACGCGCCGGCTGATGGAAGTCTGCCGCATGCGCAGTACCCCGGTGATAGTGTTCATCAATAAAATGGACCGCGACGGTAAAAACCGTTTCGATCTTTTAGAGGAGATAGAAAAGGAACTCAACCTTCCCTTACATCCCATGACCTGGCCCGTCAACAGCGGTAAGGAATTCAAGGGTGTCTACAATCTGTATGAGAAAAGCCTTGTGTTGTTTAGCGCCCATACAAAAGCAACGGGCGAAGAAGTGGTAAAGATCAGCGATCTGACTGATCCGTCGCTGGAGGAAAAACTTGGGGAGAGAGACGCGTTCACTCTCCGGGAAGATGTGGAACTGGTAGATGGCGTTCATGGTGAATTAAATGTTAAGGATTATTTAGAAGGTAAGGTTGGTCCGGTGTTCTTTGGCAGTGCGGTCAATAATTTCGGGGTGAAGGAAATGCTGGATACTTTTGTACGCATAGCGCCCATACCACGTAGCCGGGAAACTTCCACCCGTTTGCTGGATGTAAACGAGGATAAGTTCAGTGGGTTTATTTTTAAAATTCACGCCAACCTCGATCCAAAACACCGCGACAGGATAGCATTCCTGCGCGTTTGCTCCGGCAGATTTGAACGGAATAAATATTTTCATCATGTGCGTCTGGATAAGGAGGTTCGTTTTAGCAATCCTTATACGTTTTTGGCCAGGGATAAAGATGTTATCGAAGAAGCTTTTCCCGGCGATGTGATTGGTTTATTTGATACGGGTAACTTTAAAATTGGTGATACTTTAACGGAGGGGGAAGACTTTTACTTTACCGGCATTCCTTCCTTTTCGCCTGAAATATTTAAAGAGGTGGTGAATAAAGACCCGATGAAGACCAAACAACTGGAAAAAGGCTTGTTGCAACTAACAGATGAAGGCGTTGCGCAATTGTTTACACAATACGGAGGTAATAAAAAAATCATTGGATGCGTGGGTGAGCTGCAGTTCGAAGTGATTCAATACCGGCTGTTACATGAGTATAGCGCTTCTGTTCAGTTGAATTCGCTTCCTTTTTATAAGGCCTGCTGGATTACCAGTAAGGATCCTAAAAAACTGTTCGACTTTACCCGTTTCAAGGCGGCTAATATAGGGGAAGACAAAGACGGCAACCTGGTTTACCTGGCGCAGAGTGAATGGTTCCTGAACACGGAAAGAATCAATAACCCGGATATCGAGTTTCATTTTACATCAGAAATTCATAAATAGGTTTTATAAACATGGTAGAAACAGATCGTATAAAAATTGTTCCGTTAACATATCCACAGCTTATCAAATATTTGAAGGCAGATAACAAGCTGGAAGATGAGTTAGGGTTGGAAAAAACAGGCAGAATAATTTCGGAAGAAGTGAAAGACATGGTGGAAAATTTCACACTTCCAAAAATGAAAGGCGTTAACAGGCACAATTACCTGTTTTATACTTTCTGGATAGTGGTTGATAAATCGTTCAATACTATCGTTGCCGAGCTGGGTTTCAAAGGTTCGCCCAACAGGGATGGTTCTATTGAAATTGGGTATGGCACCATGCCTGATCACCGGGGCAAAGGATACATGACGGAAGCAGTAGGAGCCATGATGAACTGGGCATTAGAAAGAGGAGATGTGAAATCTGTATTGGCTGAAACAGATGAAAAAAACCTGGCTTCTATACGCATTGTAGAGAAAAACGGCTTTGTGCAGTTTGATAAAAGACGCGATATGCTGTGGTGGAGAAAGTTAAAAATGGTTATTCAATAATCAATTAAAATACCCGTATAGTTCTGAGGTGTTATTTTCTTCAATTCTTTCTTTACGGTAACGGGTACCGTGAGGTTGTCGATAAAATTATGAATAGTTTCCTTATTTATTTTGCCGTTGCCCCTGGTCAAATCTTTTAAGGCTTCATATGGTTTTGGATAATTCTCCCTTCGCAGTATTGTTTGAATGGCTTCGGCTATCACAGCCCAATTGCTTTCCAGGTCCTCGATAATTTTTATTTCATTCAACACCAGCTTTTCCAAACCTCTTTCTATAGATTTTATAGCAATCATAGTGTGGGCGAAAGGCACCCCGATGTTTCTTAAAACAGTGGAATCTGTGAGATCTCTTTGCATACGGGAGATGGGCAACTTGGCTGATAAATGCTCAAGTATGGCATTGGCGATTCCCAGGTTGCCTTCGGCATTTTCAAAGTCGATTGGATTTACCTTATGCGGCATGGCGGAAGATCCGACTTCTCCCTTTTTTACTTTTTGTTTGAAATAGTCCATGGAAACATAGGTCCACAAGTCGCGACAAAGGTCAATAAAGATATTGTTGATCCTTTTCATGTTGTCGAAATGCGATGCCAGCGTATCGTAATGTTCAATCTGTGTGGTGAATTGCTGC
This sequence comes from Chitinophagaceae bacterium, assembly GCA_039921525.1. Taxonomy (GTDB): domain Bacteria; phylum Bacteroidota; class Bacteroidia; order Chitinophagales; family Chitinophagaceae; genus JADCRZ01. Next base: position 15,997 of record JBDSBP010000594.1, read on the forward strand.
CGTTGTAATCCAAGTGATCCTTCTACAAATTCGTTCGCCAGCTTTACCCAGTCTTTTTTGGGGAATGCTACATGATGGGCATTGAAATTACCAGTTGCTCCGCCAAATTTTGCCGAAAAAGGAATCTGAATGAATTGTTCCACCTGGTTCTGAATTCGCTCCACAAATACCATTATCTCTTTACCTAAGCGGGTAGGACTCGCAGGCTGACCATGCGTTCTGGCCAACATAGGAACATTTTTCCATTCTACGGCCAGGAGCTGCAATTGCTGGTTGAGATTAAGAACCAACGGGAGATATTCTATCTCGATGGCATGTTTCCAGGCCAGGGGAACAGATGTGTTGTTGATGTCCTGTGATGTGAGTCCGAAATGAACCCATTCATTTCCTTCCTCCGCCCCCGCGTCACTTAATTTGGATTTGATGAAATATTCAACGGCTTTTACATCGTGGTTGGTTATTTTTTCCGTTTCCTTTATCTCGCGGGCATCTTCCAGGCTGAAATTTTCTCCTACGGCCTTGAGGAATTTTTTCTGCTTCGCGTTCAGGTCAAAAAATTTCTTTTCTGCCAGGAAAAGGAAATACTCAATCTCCACCATTACCCGGTATTTCATCAGGGCGTATTCGGAAAAATAATCTTCCAGGTGATGTACCAGCTTACGGTAACGACCGTCAATAGGGGAAATCGCAGTAAGAGTATTAAGTTCCATGGCAACCAATTAAAGAGCAATAAAATGGTGATTGACGATGTACATTTGCGAAATTAAATTAAAGTGGTCATACATGGATGGATTAATTGGGGTGCGGTCGCCGAGGTATGAGGTATCAGGTATGATGTATGAGGTAGAAGCAAGAACCTGCAAACGCCATCGGGTGAAATGATTATAGATGATACAATGTATTTAGTTAAGGGACTGGCCAAATTCAGGGGCGTTTGTAGGGGCCGGGCTTGCCCCCGCCCTGACTGCATACGAAACTGCCAGAATATTATGGGAAACGTTGACAAAATACAACA
>JBDSBP010000595.1:0-15319 GCA_039921525.1 Chitinophagaceae bacterium
ACCAGGGCTATCATGCTGGTGCACCTCTATGGTAAACTTTGCGACATGGATAAAATAAATGCCATTGCCAGCAAATACAACCTCAAAGTAATTGAAGATTGCGCCCAGGCACACGGCGCTTCGTTGCGCGGGGTGAAGGCAGGAAATTTCGGGCATTTTGGGGCGTTCAGTTTTTATCCCACCAAAAACCTGGGCGCACTCGCGGATGCCGGGGCGGTTACCTGTAATGATGAAACATTACAGCATAAGATCCGCACCTTCCGTAATTACGGATCAACCGTTAAATACTATAATGAGGAAATAGGCTATAATTCCAGGCTCGATGAAGTGCAGGCTGCCTTTCTTTCTATCAAACTGCAGAAACTGGATTTGATCAACCAACACAAACAATCATTGGCGGCTTTGTACCTGGAAGGATTAAAAGGAGATTTTATAAAACCCCTTGTTCAGCCTGATTATTCAGATGTTTACCACATCTTTAATATTCGCCATCCAAAAAGAGACGGGTTAAAGGATTACTTATTAAAACGGGGCATAAAAACCGAGATTCACTACCCGGTAGCTCCTAACAAACAAAAAGCTATGGTGGGAATACTGGATATCGAGTTCACTCCCATCGCCGAAGAAATTCACCAGACTACCTTAAGTCTGCCGATCTCTTATTTTCATACCGCCTCCGATGTGCAACAGGTGATAGAGATAATGAATAAATTTTAACCGCATGGGTGATATTCGAAAACAAAGCATTTCTTCATCGGTCCTTATTTATATCGGCTTTGCTTTCGGTGCGCTTAATACGATCCTGTTAACCAAACAGGGATTTTTCGATCCCGCTCAATATGGTTTAATGCAGGCAATGATAAGCATCAACCAGGTGTTCTATTCATTTGCCTGCTTTGGTGTGGTGAGCATCATGAGCCGCTTTTATCCCTACTACTATGATAGCCTGAAAAAAAATCAAAATGATCTGCTAACACTGGCCTTTGCTATTGCTATGATCGGTTTTGTGTTGGTGGTGTTAGGCGGATTCCTTTTTAAACCTTTATTTATCCAGAAGTTTTCAGAAAAATCACCGGAAGTGGTTAATTATTATTTCTGGCTCTTCCCCTTTACTTTTTTCTACCTTATTTTTTCTATACTGGAGGCCCATGCTGCTATTTTTAAAAGAACAGTGTTCCCCAATTTTTTGAGAGAGGGCGCCTTCAGGATGTGCACCACCGTGCTGATCCTGCTATATATTTTTAAACTTATATCTTTTGATCTTTTTATTAAGATATTCGCCTGTAGTTACGGAGTTACTGCTATACTGCTTTTTGCATATTTAAAGAAATTCGGAGAAATCAGGTTTGTTTTCAGGATAAGCAAAGTAACGCGCAAGAGAGGAAAAGAAATCGGGGTATTTATAGTGTACGTTTTTTTGGGTCTTGTTGTTTTTACATTGGCGCAACAGGCAGACAGTATTTCTATAGCCAGCCAACAGGGGGCCGCACAGCTTGGAATATATTCATTATGTACCTATATTGCTACGGTTGTACAAGTTCCGCAACGAAGTATGGTGGCCATTGCTACTCCCTATATGGCGCAGGCCTGGAAAGACGCCAATTACCCCGAAATACAGCGTATTTATTTTCGTAGTTCTATTAACTTATTAATTATTTCGTTGTTCATATTTTGTAATATCTGGCTGAATTTAGACGAGGCCTATAAACTGTTTAATTTCGATAAAGCATATGAAGCAGGTAAATATGTAATTCTTATCCTGGGTATCACAAAAATAATAGATATGGGAACAGGCGTAAACAGCCAGTTACTGTACACCTCTCCTTCCTGGCGTTTCGAATTTTATGCCGGCATGATACTCGCGGGTATGGCTATACCTTTGAATTATTTCCTGGTAAGGCATTATGGTATAATGGGTGCGGCTTATTCTGGTATAATTTCCAATACCATTTACAACGCCATCCGCATTCTATATATTTATAAAAAGTACAATATGCAGCCTTTCAACATAAAAACGATCTCATCTATAGCATGCGCCATCGGTGCCTATTTTATTATTTATTTTCTAACAGGAAGTTTAGGTGGCTGGCTGGGAATGATCGGCAAATCAATACTTTTTTCTTCCCTGTTTATTTTGGCTATTTATCAATTTAAACTCACCCCGGACTTTATGCCTATAGTAGATTCAATAAAAACCAAGCTGAAGCGCAGGTAGCTTTTGAAGAAAAAGTTCCATTCCCAATGTCTTGAAAGCATCCAGGTTATATTTAATGTACCTCGAATAATATTTTCCGAGGTCGAACAGTGGATAAGGATTTAGTCTAACTACTTCATTAATATTGTCGAGCCCTAATTTATTTGCTTTATTGAAAGAGGCAATAAAATCATTATCCAGTTGTTTATTGCTGATCCACGCGGCAAAGATAAAAGGCAGGCCCGTATGGGCTTTCCATGCTTCCCCCAGGTCGTATACATACGGGGAAATCTTTCTTTGTTCTAATGCCCGGTCACCAATCACGAGGCCAGCGGTGGTTCCTTTGATATGAGTACGGAAATCTTCTTTTGTATTGATCAATTCAGGATCAATCTTCCAATATTCACGGAGGAGTATTCTAACCAGCGCCACGGATGTTTTACTCTGATAATCCAGTAATACTGTTTTTATGTTATCAAGAGGTACCTCGCTAAATAAACAAACGGATGCCACTTCTCCTTCACTTCCGATACAATAATCAGATATGATATGCCATTGTTCCATTTCCGGAATTATTGCAACGGGCACTAATCCTACATCAATCTCATCAGTTAACAACATCGTTGCGATGCGTGAAGGATAATCGCTGATCAATTCTATCTCCTCTTTCATCATCCCTTGCTGGAAACCATATATTAATGGTTTGGTATTGAGATAACTTACCGCCCCTACTCTTATCTTCTTATATGTACTCATTGCATAATCCTTTCTTTAGAGTCCTGGAATATTCGCTATCAACTAACAAAAAACAAGCGATTCAGTTTAAAATTGTGTTGTCATCTATCAGTGTCGTTTAGGGAAAAGTCGCTTCGTTTTAGGGGCCGGGCTTGCCCCCGCCCTGTTACACCTGACACATGTGGTATTTTGTCAACGGTTCCCATAATATTCTGGCAGTTTCGTATGCAGTCAGGGCGGGGGCGAGCCCTCCCCTACAAACGCCCCTCATTTTGGTCAGCATGGAACTAAACTACTTTGATTGAACATCGAACGTTGAATATTTTGATATAAGATACCGCTAATTCAAGTACATTGAATGCTTGTTCGTGCAACGATAACCGAAAAAGGTGGAGTGTATTCAATTGCTCATCATCATTTTTAATTTTATACAATATGCCTGAAGGTCCATCCATACTTCACCTGCGAAACCAGTTGCTTCCTTTTAAAAATAAAATTGTAAAGAAAGCCGGTGGCTATGGCCCTATGCCCACCCACTGGATCAACGGTAAAAAATTGCTGGATATACGCACCTGGGGCAAAAACCTGCTTCTGATTTTTTCAAACGGAACGGTAAGAGTGCATCTCGGTTTGTTTGGAGATGTGCTGGTAGATGAACGCAAGAAAGTGAACCGGTCTTTCTTCCTGGAATTTGCTAAAGGTGAAATAAACGGGTACGTGGTAAGAGCTGCAAAGCTAAATGCGCCCCTGGATGAAGTATATGATTGGCGAACAGATATTCTAAGCAAAGATTTTGACGCAGCTTACGTAAAAAAATTATTAAAAGAACAAAGCAACAAAACCATTGAAGGAGTATTAATGGATCAGAAAATTTTTACTGGTTCCGGAAATATCATACGCAATGAAGCACTGTATCATGCAGGTATTCATCCGGGGAGCCTTACCGGTAAAATACCGGCAGCAAAAATTACCAGCCTGGTAAAAGAGGTGGTGAAATTTGCCCGGAAATGGTATCAGCAAATGGAGAAAGGGAAACATGTTGATTTTGCCGTCTATCACCAGGAATATGCTGCTGATGGCAGCGAGGTTATTATTAAAATATTACCCGTTTCAAAACGAAAAGTTTTCTTTAGTGAACACCGGCAAAAGCTGTATGCTTAACTTTGAATTTTGTTTCTCTGAACATAAAAACAATCAAAGTAATTTAATTCTCTCTTCTTCCAAATCGATCTGGTAAACTAACCAGTTAATAATACTCTCATCTAATTTCGGATCTTTATTCAAAGCTGCTAAAAATTTTCGCTGATCTTCCAGCACTTCCAGGTAATTCTGTTTTGCCTCTGCACTCATTTTGAAATTCTCCGGCTGGTTAATTTTATTCTCCCACTGTTCAATCATACGTAGTAAATGAGGATCTTTGAACAACCCCTTTTGCTGTTTTTCTTTTAATAATTTTACTGTATAAACAGCCAGCTCCTTTTTTATTTTTAATTTTTCTTCTGCCTCCGGTAATTCATCGACGCTATCAAAAAGTTTAGACCGCCTAATGAAATAAGGCAGGGTAAGCCCCTGGATCAATAATGTAAGCAGGATGACTAAAAATGTAATAAAGAGAATCAGGTTCCTGTGAGGAAATGGTTCGCCATTCTGTAATGTTATTGGAATAGCTAAAGCGGCAGCAAGCGATACAACACCACGCATTCCCGTCCAGCCTAATAAAAGGGGCAGTAGCCACATTCTGCGCCGGTTTTGCCTGATGGGAGTTACACTGGGTCTGAAAATGAGTGTTGCTACAAGTGCAATATAGGAGCTGATAATTCTTGCCACTATTAAAATGATAGTTACTAAAATTCCATAGTAAATGGCTCTGCCCAGTGGTATGCCATCTGTATGAAGCCCTGCTACTACTTCCGGGAGTTCCAGGCCAATAAGCATAAATACAATTCCGTTAAGAATAAAAATAAAAGCTTCCCAGAAGCTATATCCCCCAACGCGGCTGGCGCTGGATAAAAATATAAGGCGCCTGTTTGCTAAAAACAACCCGCCAGACACCACAGCCAACACACCTGAACTGTGCAATTGCTCAGCGATCCAATAAAGAAAATAAGGTTCTGTCAGGGTAAATGTTATGTCTGAAGAAGCATCAGTAGGCAATCGTTTATGTGCCTGCATGAATATCCATCCTAAAATCAGTCCAATGCCAACACCCCCAATTACCATCCATGAAAAACTTAGCAAGGCCTGCTGAAAAATAAACTGCCCTGTACCAACAGCCACTAATGCAAACCTGAAAATAATGAGGGAGGATGCATCATTCATCAGGCTCTCGCCTTGCAGAATGGAGGAAGTGGTTTTGGAAATTTTTACAAATTTCATGATGGCTCCCGTACTTACAGCATCCGGCGGAGATACAATACCTCCAAGCAAAAATCCCAAAGCAAGTGTAAAGCCCGGAATAAAATAATTAGTTAACACGGCAACGGCAAAAGCGGAAAAAAGCACCACCAGGAAAGCAAAGCTGCCAATAATACGCCACCATTTTTTCATTTCTTTAAAGGAAATGCTCCATGCTGCTTCAAATAAGAGTGGCGGCAAAAAAATAAAAAATATCATATTCGGATCTACCTTTACTTTAGGCAAACCTGGTATAAAACTAATTAGTAAGCCCGCTACTACTAATAACACCGGGTACGCGATGCGCAACCTGGTTGCCATCATCTCTATCAGCACAATAGCAACTACAAGCGCCAGCAAAAAGGGTAATTGTTCATGCATAGTTAAAATAATATAATTGAGCAACACGAATCAGCAAATATAATTGAGCTGTTGCAACAATTCATTACTTATTGCGGATGACCAGCGCAAATTCAGCGCTTCAACAAGGCTGGTTACAAAGTTTGATGAACCCGTAGTTCTTTGTACGATCCAGCGAGTGCTGAAGCTACCTGTTCTTCTTTTAAAGTGGATTTTAACGCATCAGCCAAACAAGTTATTCTGGCAAACCCTGTTTTTGAATAGTCTGGAGAGTAATCGTAAAAAGGACCTGTCCGCTCCCGGCTATCTACCATTTGTTTTCTCACCAAGAACATTGATAAAACAAGAACAACACCTGCACCATTTATGAATAGTATATTTTTCATGTTCTTATAAGCGCTGATATGTAATGTAAGTATGTATAAACATTCAGGGCTTGTTTTGGTTGCAAAGGCCCAGCTTCTCCCGTATTTTATTAAAGATTTGGAGTTAAAGGTAATTCTATTAAGGTAAGAGAAGATGCACCCGTTGTTGAACAGATTGCTTCTCGCTTTATCTTTGGGTTGAAAGATCATGGACGTAAAACACTATTGCTTTTAAAAAACATCAATATCACCAATGAAATGCTTTGCTATGCACATAACTTCCATCATTACACTAATCCATAATTCTTTTTCTAAACCAAAGCGTAGTAAAGGCAGGGCTTTAGATCCCTCTTCACTCATATTGGTTTTCTTTCTTTTAATATTTGAGAACCTCGCATTGGCCCAGTCAAACACCAGTGTACAACAACCTGTACTTGGCCACAGGTCAGTGAAGTTACTACGATCAACGGACTTCAATTTAAAGACATGGACAAGAATGGCAAGTTGGATAAGTATGAAGACTGGCGTTTGACTAACGAAGAAAGAGCAAAGGATTTGCTGTCTAAAATGTCGTTGGAAGAAAAAATAGGGCTCATGCTTATCAGCACAACAAGGCTAAAAAATGAAGGCCGCGGCTCAGTCATTGAAAAACAAGCTGTCAATCACCAGTGACTTCAATGAAGAAGACGTTGTTGTTGCCAATAATTTTGTTACCCGGAAACCGCTCCCGGTTCCCATAATAAATGTTGCCGGTACTACTAAAGGTGTTACACAATTTCACCTTCGCCATTTTATTTTTCGTGCAAACGTTGGTGCACGAGTAACCGCTGAATGGGCGAATAAGCTTCAGGCTCTTTGTGAGAGCGATGGATGGGGCATACCGGCGATCATTGCTTCCAACCCGCGTAACCACATTACACTAAGGGTTACACTATTGATAGCATTTCGTCTGTGTTACCTTCCAGGTGGGCCAGGATCAATTTACACGTCTTAATATTGTTGGCATTTCAAGAACTGTGTAAAGTTGATGCTGGATTATAATTAATTTTATTCTCTTGACCTTGGATTTAGCCCCAAATAAAATTGCTAAAGACTTTAAAGCACCATTGAATCGCATCAGATGCTGGCAACAATGAGCGAGGGTTTGAAGCCTTTAACGACAAGGTAGATGCCCAGTGAGAACTCCCATAGCGCTATGGGAATTGCCGTAAGTGCTTTCGAGGGAGAACGCTGCCCGATGAGACCGAACAATACGGCGATGTCGCCAGCAACGAGCAGGGCCGCTCCGATGAATCCAATCAGGGGAAGGATCCGGGGCACCAGTCGCGACTGGTACAGCAGGTATCCGAGTAACAGGGCATTCACGGCAGGTATGAAGCTTTGTCCGATGAGAAAAATTCGGTCATACAAAACAACGAGTGTGTGGCTGGTTATCAATGCATCTGCACCGGCTCCGGCCTGCCGCAATGTCACGACCGCCAGGAGGAACGCAACGCCGGCGAAGATGGTGCCTGCTTCCAGTACCCGGGAGCCTACAAATCCCAGCGCGACCCCTTCGTTCTGTTTCCTGAGCACCGGGTAAAGAGCAACGGCAGTGCCAATACAGGCCAGGGCCACAATTATCTCGAGAATAACACCAAAGATGGCAGCAGTGTCCGGACCAGTGCCGACAATATAGTTTGGATCGTGTATTGAACGGTAGAGAGCAAGGGTGGGGATTGAGACAAAGGTAAGCAGGTAGAGTACGCCCGCGGCCAGCGAGGTCTTCCGACGTGAGCTCATCAGGGCCCGTTCCGTTGATACCTTCGCAACGATGACGGCATTACTGTTCGTTTTCATTTTTTATCTTTTTAAAAAAATTAAGCTAATTTTTATGAGGTAATAAATAGCTGTATATTTTTATTTTCTCCCAAGTGGGTTTGTCTTCCAGGGTTTAGAAAAATGCAAACTGACCATCAGGGCCCTGTTATACATTTCCTTGTCGTAGGCAATATTGGTTAACCCATAACTGTATCTTAGATCCAACGCAACCCTCTTTTGTTTCAATGGAAATTCAAAGCCTCCACCCATCTGAATGCCGGCATCGAACCGCTTAAAGCCTGCACTGGAATTTTGAAAAGAGAGTTTGGTGGACAAATCATCGCTTTTCCTGCTTCCACTAAGATTGTAGGCGATGGACGGTCCGGCATTCATATAGAATTTACCAAAATGAAAACGAGCCAACACTGGCAGTTCTAACGTGTTTATACGAAGGGTTGATTCGTTCGCAGACAGAGGATTATTAGCTTGTAATTTGCCCCCTTTCTTCATAAAATATAACTCGGAGACAAGTGAAAATCCGGGTGTAATACCTGCCTGGAAAGATGCACCCGCCTGTATACCGTGCGCTGATTTTTTATAATCAGCCAGTGCGCCGTTAGATCCGCCATAGTTGAGGTTTGTGCTCACTACATTAACCATCAGGTCAAGATAAGTTTTCGCAGTTTTTTTGCCATCGCTTATTTTTCTTGACTCTGGTCCTTTCGATTGACCAAATGTAGCGGCTGATAGTAAAATCATACTTAAAAGAAGTCCTGTTTGTACTTTTTGCTTCATGATTGTTTTTTTAAAGTTTTAAATTAATTACCTGAGGTAAAAGTATATGAATGAGTATGGGCTTACAATTCAGCTATGCAAAGCGAAGGTGTATGTCTGCAAATGGGTGATTTTAGCCTGCGAAATTATGTTTCTTTAAAAGCTACTTTTTGGGTTTCAAGATATTCATTCTTTCAGTTTTACTAGCAGTGGCTCACATCTACGGAGATGAAGCATCTCTATCTTGAGATAATTATAATCTTGTCATTTCCTGTAATAGGGAAAGCTCCGAAGCTCCGAAGATCTGGCACCCGGAAACAGGAAAAATAGAAGACACTTCTTACACTTTACTTCATGGAATGAAAAAGTTAAATTAGCATTGAGTTCAAATGATGAAGTATTTGAAGTATTCAGGCACGATACTACCAAAACATCCTTTAAATTTCCACCGACAAAAGTGAGAGAATTAATACCGAGTTACCCGGAGTAGGCCCGGAGTTCCACAGAGCGTCTCCGTGTATCTCCGTGCATCCTCCGTGCATCTCCGGGTAACGACAGCGGTGATGTATTGTCAAATTAATACACACAATAAAATTCAAAACCGATTTGCCAAAATAAATCAGTATTACCGTTTCCGGTAATACGTCGGCGAAATGTTGATGAGGGATGGGACACCATCTGTGAAGAGTATGATGAGATATTTTATATTTTTAAATTTTTACTATAAAAATGACTTTTAAGAGGAATAAATCCCTCATATAAAAGGCTGTAGTAAAGAGATTCAGACAAAGTAGAAGGCTGCACTCTTCTGATCCCGCATCAACAACTGGTATATCCATAAAGTCGCAATACATTTGTGATTTAAACAGGAAGGGTGATGTAGGGGAAACATCCCGCAACGGCTCTTTAAGAATATTGGAGTAAAGCTCCTTAGCGTGATCCCCTGCAGAAAATAGCGGAGTACTTTTTATCCTACCCATAACCATAAACGAAAACAACGAATATGAACAATCTCCATGCATCCGAAAAAAGAAGAAATTTTCTAAAGCAGTCACTAGCCATCGCTTTTTCCGTATCGACCCTTCCTTCCATCGCCGGGGTATCCAAATGGAGTGGACCTAAGCAAGGGAGCGCCATTGACCCTTTGCCCCTTGAACTGGTGCACGAATTTGTACAAGCGGCACATGTTAACCTTCCAAAAGTGAAAGAATTGCTTGGTATGGAGCCAAATCTCGTTAATGCTTGTTGGGATTGGGGAGGTGGAGATTTTGAAGTGGCCCTTGGCGGAGCCGCCCACATGGGAAACCGTGATATCGCCAATTATTTGCTCGACAACAATGCCCGAATTGATATTTTTTGTGGCGCTATGTTAGGCGAGAAAGGTCTAGTGGAAGCATTGATAAAATCGAAACCAGCAATAGCTAACGTAACAGGTCCTCACAAATTTCCACTTTTATATCATATAGCTATAAGCGGTGATATTGGCATGGCCGAATTGGTAAAGCCGCACATTATTAAGGACAGACTTGCCAAAGATTGCAACCGTTCATTACAAGCTGCAGCGAGAAGCGGTCACACCATAATGGTTGAATGGTTGCTTGCAAACGGCGTTGATAATCCCGATGCAAAAGATATTCTTGGCAGAACACCATTGAAAATTGCCGAGGAGAATGGTCACAATGAAGTAATGCTGCTGCTTAAAAAGCGCGGAGCACATTAAGGTATGCTAATCGTCGGCTGAAAATATTTACGGGATTCGTTTATAAAATCTCTTCTCAATATAGCTGTAAGTTAATGCAGAATAAAGAACCGTTATAGTGAAAATTATAAATGGAACGATATAAAGTAGCATGCCATGTAATTTAAAAACCCTTACCAGCATAAAATTTACCACTTCAATCACAATGGCATGGTTAAGATATATTGAAAAAGAATATCTGCCAAGCATTTGAAAAAATCTTTTTTTTAAAAAGGAAGATATGATGCCAGCTTCGAAGGCGAACAAATAAATATTCGCAGCAAAAAGAATTGGATAGACATATAAAAAATCTATGAATACAGATCTTTTGCAAATCATTATAATTGTTGCAGCACACATACTGATTTCAACAAGTGCACCGTTAGCCCGGGATATTTTATTCATAGATTGATATTTACGATGCAGCCTGTAAACTATCACACCTATAAAAAATCCATATACTGCTTCAAAGATCAGAGAATTAATTGCCTGGGAGAAGATAATTACTGCAAGAGGGATCCCACATACGAGATAAAACTTTAACCGGCTGTTCATCCTTAGCAGGTAGATCAAAAACGCAAATAGTAAATAAGTGATAAATTCAGCGCTTATTGACCATGATGGATAGTTCCAGCTTAACTCATATGTGCCGCCAAATTTAACAGCATTGAGTAAAAATAAACTAGATAGAAATGTCCAAATGTTATTGTTCGTTGGCTCCATGTGATCAAAATAGCCGTGTCGATTAAGAAATCCTTTGCTTAATTCAAAAACTGCAAAAACGAGTAAGGTATATAAATGCAAGGGATAAATTCTTCTAAGCCTGTTTCGTATAAACTCAAATAAATCTCGTTTATTATTGATTTTGTCATAATAAACAAATGTTATTACAAACCCGCTTAACACAAAGAAAAAGCTAACAGCGAGGTCACCATTGTTAACTAACGGTTATTTGTAACCCAATTGTAGTTCTTCATGTGAAAGAATACGATCAATACTGCAAATAGTCCTCTAATGCATCAAGCACAGAAAATCTTTGCCTGTTTTTTAGTTGAATATCTGAGGAAATAACGGTAATATTATTTTGCGATTAGGTCCAAACCTACAATTTTTTTTAAAATCGTTTAATATTAGCAGGAAAGATTTTGATATTAAAGATCTCAACAAACTCATAAGCCCCAACAGGCGCAAAAATGGAGATATACACGGGCTTTACAAATCCCGGCTGGCCATTATACCGGGCATTGCACATATAGGAATGATGCAGCCAACTGATTGGCTGATATCCATGATAACTGATTCCTGGATTCCGACCTGGATACGTCAACACCTACGTTTTAAAGATGCTACTTAAAGTCGTTAAAGAGCTGACGGAAACAGAAATACTCGCAAAGCAGGTGCCCTGCCTGTTACTGGCAATGTTAAAGAAACTTTGATAACATTCATTGCTTCAAAACTTTCTGATGATATGACAATAGATTATATCGACAGTTCCACCATTTCAACGGCGTTTGTATGGGCCGCGCTTGCCCCCGCCCTGACCGAATAGGAAACGTTTAACGTTCTATCATCAGCCCTCTGCTGCAACAGGGCGGGGGCAAGCCCGGCACCTACAAACGCCCAATGAAAATTAATTTACCAACGCTACAGTTTGTAAAAGCGAATTATTGTAAACTTATCCAAAAACAATTTTTTTAAGTACATTCGGGCTACGACTCTTTACACCCTTTACAGGCTATTTTAAACGTCCGCACAATGAGAAACAATGAACGAAGATATTAAATCATATAACGACAACCAGACTTCGGACGACCAAGCAATTTGCAAATTGCTTGCTGAGGCTATCAACAACGAGTTGTCAGAAGCAGAGCACAAAATTTGGCACGCCCACCCTGTTTGGTTTTTAGACGGTAACCCGATTGTCGGTTACAGTAAGCAGAAAGCAGGTTGGCGCCTGATGTTTTGGAGTGGCGCTGACTTTGAGGAAAACAATTTAAAGCTAAGAGGTGTTAAATTTAAAGACGCTTCTATTTTCTTCACGACGGCTGAACAAATCAATACAGAAGACCTTAACCGCTGGCTGAAAAAATCAAGAGACATTCAGTGGGATTACAAAAACATAGTAAAAAGAAAAGGGAAATTAGAAAGGTTGAAATAAATTTAGAGGTTAGCCTTAAAAAATAAGGTATGAACAACACAAACAATCACGATGAGCGTATTGCAAAAATAACACTGGCATCGGTATATCCTCATTATCTCGCAAAAGTTGAGAGGAAAGACAGAACAAAAGAAGAATTGCATCAGGTAATTAAATGGCTGACTGGTTATGATGAAAAAAAGCTGCAAGAACTCATTGAAGAAAAAGTAACTTTTGAAAAATTCTTTCAGAATGCCACGCTAAACCCTAATGCTTACCTAATCACTGGTATAATCTGTGGCTATCGGGTGGAAGAACTCGAAAATCCGTTAACGCAAAAGGTAAGGTATTTAGACAAGTTGGTAGATGAATTGGCTAAAGGACGTAAATTGGAGAAGATCTTGCGGGTTACATAGAGCAGAGAAGCGCGAACGATTTTATAACTTTGCATGAATGATACAGATTGAGAATCTTATTTCGCAACCACCATCTCTGCTAAAGCCTTGTCTCGACCATATATATCATCCCGAAAATTTAACTTGCCCTGGTGATCCACCCAAACGGTGAAGTAGGCAATGAAAACGGGAATGCTTTGCTTTAATGTAACATATTTTTCTTTACCGCTATTCATTGCGTTTGTTACATTCGTTTCATTCCACGATGAATCTTTTTTTAATAAAAATAAAGCCAATTTTTTTGGGTCTGCGACCCTGATACAACCATGACTAAAATCTCGTTTATCATCTTCGAATAAACTTTTAGAAGGAGTGTCGTGCAAATAAATACTGAAACTGTTTGGGAATAAGAATTTCACCTGGCCCAATGAATTCCATGGGCCAGGTTTCTGTCGCACGCTGTTACCATTCCATTCCATATGGTGCGATTCAAGGTAATTTTTATTCTTTCGGATACCAGGCAATATTTCCTTTTTTAAAATACTCAAAGGCACGTTCCAGTAAGGACTGAATACAACGTATTTCAAATTACCGGAGAAAATAACTGTTTTGTTAATTGCTCTTCCCACCACTACGTTCATGCTCCATAATAAAGAATCGCTGCTATAAGCATGTAATCTAAATTCAGGAATATTAACCGCTAAATATTCGCCTTTCATTTCATCAGGAATCCAGCGGCTGCGTTCCATATTTATACTTATCTGCTGTATTCTTTATTCGAAAGGCACATCTAATTCACGGATAATTTGCTGCCCGACGATACCGTCTTCTTTCCTGCCAAAACGTTTCTGGAAGAATTTTACGGCATCTTCAAGCGTTTTATCAAATACCCGGTTATTGGCAACAGCGGGTAAATCTCCCAGCACGGATAGCCGCTTTTTTATCTCCAATATTAAATCAGTAGAATCACCCAGGCGATACGATTTCTTACCTGCTTTTAAAGGTTGCCACTTATATTGAATATTTAATTACTATACCTTTGCAAATAGGTTTTGAGCAAATGGTATTGCCGGTAAACGGGTTCAGGCGTGTTAGAAAATCCTCCTGGTACCTGTAATAATGTATCCAGTCATAAATCGTAGTCTATTTTTTTACGGGGCAGGAACCAGTCAATTTGCCTCGTCTTTTTTTCATCTAAACCTCCCCAAACTTTTTCCGCAAAATAAAAATAGAAGGCTGTCAGCATTAATTCCGTAGAGGTCCGAACCTGTTCATCCCTGGCATCAGGGCTATCCATAAGACTGTCCAGGCTTCCAAAATAGGGTACGTTTCCTTCTACTCCTTCCAGGTGCAGGTTTTTAATACGGTTATACAAATTGCCTGCCTGTTCAATCTGGCCATTCACATTATACCACGCAAAAGCAAAATTGCGGATAGTATAAAAACGACTCATAATATTTTTGAAGGAAGAAAGATCTGGATATTGAACGAAGAAATGATCAACTGCAGAACTATCCAGTTTTAATAAAGACTGAACGCTAAAATTTCCCGCAATAGTTGCCGCCGCAATTTCAACGGCATTATGTGTTGTATCAATTTTTTCAGAAACGCTGCCTTTATTTTTTACTTCGTTACAGGAAATTAAAATAATAATCCATGCACTAAAAAATAAAAGACAGGGTACATTAACACAATTTATTAACGAACTAAACCTGTTTACCTTGCCCGGGATATCTTTATTAGGATTCATTGCGAACTATTTCTGTGCAAACTAAACAAATATTTATGTGAGTACACAAAAAGGGAACCAACTACCGGTTCATCCCTGGTTATTGAGGTATAGCCAAATTAGCGCAGATAATGAACTTGAGCCGACCAATTTTATTTAAAAAGATTAAAGCGATCTCCCATCTCGCTCCAAACTAATTAATTAACCTGAGCAGGTTAAAAAAAGCCACTGAAGTGTCTTTTAAATGAAATATAAATTTTTTGAGGTATCTAATATGGTCGGTTATAATCATCAATCAAACTTTACAAGAGCTTTCCAAAAGCACTTTGGAATGTCACCAACGGAATTTGTGCAGATAAAGAAAAACGATTACGAAGCAAGACATGCAGCTTCATTAATGAAAAAACTGCGTTGTTTCAGCTACCAGTGCCTGTATAAGGTCAGTCGCCTTAGTATGTTTTAAGCCGACTGCATTTTGACCGGACCAGAAATTAATCATATCCGTTTTTCCCTGGGCAATCGCTGCTGCCTTTAATGGCGACATTAACCGGGTTTGCAAAGGGAAGGGCAACACTTCTGTTTCATATTTAATTTCTTCCGTGATACGATTACGGATCATCCTGCCCATACGGCCCGTCAGTGATTTGGAGAGTACGGTGTATTTAGATTCATCAGAAAAAAGGGCGGCCCTATGAATG
>JBDSBP010000596.1:0-8497 GCA_039921525.1 Chitinophagaceae bacterium
CTACTATCCGTTTTTATTTCCTTCATAAAAGTTCTATCTTGAAAATATTAGTATTCTATGTATAGTATTACATCGGTTAAGATAATTATTAGTCAAAATAAAATATAATATAATGTATTCTTTAGCCGATAGCCGATCGCTGATAGCCGATAGCTGATAGCCGATAGCCGATAGCCGATAGCAAAATTTCTTAAATAATAAAAAAACAAAAGATGCAACCAATACCAATTAAAACTACCGTAGTCGGCTCATGGCCGTTTCCAGGCTGGCTGGAATTTGCTTCCCAGAACCTGGAAAAATTTGGACCTGCTGATATCAACGAAATGATTGATGATGCCGTGGTAAATGCCATACATGACCAGGTTGCGGCAGGACTCGACGTAATATCTGATGGAGAGCAGACAAGGTTGGATTTCAATCTTTCGTTTTATGGGTTTATTAAAGGCATTCAACCTAATCATGAAGAAACAAGAAAGTATGGTCCGCCTGCCCATGATCAGCGTGGCAAGCACACCATTGTAGAGCCTCTTACCGCACCTAAAGGTCTTGGTGTGGTTGCAGAATATAAAAGACTGCAAAGGCTGGCGCCGGAAAATAAA
Organism: Chitinophagaceae bacterium; assembly: GCA_039921525.1. Taxonomy (GTDB): domain Bacteria; phylum Bacteroidota; class Bacteroidia; order Chitinophagales; family Chitinophagaceae; genus JADCRZ01. The sequence goes on from JBDSBP010000596.1 coordinate 600, forward strand.
ATATTAAAAGCTTCCATCCCTGGTCCTTATACTCTTTCAGGAAGGTTGTTGCCGGGAGAAATTTATAAAGACCGGTGGGAAATAACGGAAGCGATTTTGCCCCTCGTTGCGAAAGAACTCGATGCCCTGGTAGAGGCAGGTGCCGTGGAGATCTGTATTGATGAACCATCGATGTCATGCTATGCTTATAAGGAGGACACAAAACGGTTTGTTGATATTTTCAACAGAACCGTTAAAGGCATTACCGGCAAAACAAGAATTGGCACCCACTTATGTTTTGGCAATTATAAAGGGCGTTCGGTGGGCAAAAAAACAATTGAACCCATGCTGCCTGATTTTTTGGAGTTAACCGTAGATGAACTGCATTCGGAAATGACCATCCTGAATTTTGCGGAGATACATTTATTGGAACGTTTTGCCGAAAGGATGGATGTAGCTGTGGGTGTGATAGATGTAAAAAGCTATTACATAGAAACGGTGGAAGATGTAAAAGAAAGAATAATCAAATGCTTAAAATATATCCCGGCGGAAAAATTAGCGGTTGCTTCAGATTGCGGGATGTCGCAAACAGCACGATGGGCTACCAAACAAAAAATAACAAGCATGTGCGTGGCTGCAAAACAAATGCGTAAACAGTGATACTTTACATGCTATGAATCATTATTTATAAAAACTATGCAACTAATAAAGCCCATACAAAAGGACGCTGCGCTTTTGAATGACATCCTTTCATTTGAAAGCGAGGTCGCGTTTAAAGTCTGGTGGTTGGCACAAAGCGGTTTTTTAATAAAATGGAGAGGAAAATATATTCTCTTTGATCCTTATCTTTCTCATTCTCTTACCATCAAATATGCCGATACAGATAAGCCGCATGTAAGAATGAGTGAGATAGTGATCGATCCTGCCAATCTCAGCTTTGTAGACATTGTTACCTCAAGTCATAATCATACGGATCATTTAGATGCTGATACATTAGTGCCGCTGCTGGGAAATAATAAAAATATAAAATTGATTATTCCGGAAGCAAACCGCGATTTTGTCGCTGATAGAATCGAATGTGAAAAGGACTTTCCCATTGGTCTTAATGACGGAAGTGCATTTGATTATGCAGGCTTTAAAATAACCGGCGTGCCAGCTGCTCACAATGAGTTAGAGCGGAACGAAAAAGGAGAGTGCAGATTTATGGGCTTTATTGTTCAGTTCGGCGGTTTTTCGGTTTACCATTCAGGTGATACACTGTGGTTTGATGGATTGGAAAAAATACTCAGGCCTTATAAAGTTGATATTGCCTTTCTGCCAATTAATGGTAACAAACGGGAAAGAAGAGTTGCAGGAAATTTAAACGCGGAGGAAGCTGCTTTGTTGGGTAAAACAATTGGTGCAAAGCGGGTGATTCCGCATCACTTCCATTTATTTCAGTTCAATACAGAGGACCCCGCATTATTTGAAAAACACTGCGATCATTTAGGAACTACCTATAAAGTACTGGAGATAGGGGAGGGCCTGGTTTACGGATAAAATTTTCTGCCTGACTTTTAAGTATCAAAATAGTAACGACGCTAAAACACCTGCATGTTATGCAGGTGTTTTATTTATTTTCCCTAATTTAATTAACAGTTGTACCATGCCGACCACCTGTACCAGTAATATGTATTGGGAGCTATTGTGATCAAAGTCCCAACGGCCCTGCTGCACTTGGAATACCAGGCCCAGCCATTATTGTACAAGGTGTAATTGTACCCTGAATATTGAGTAAAAGTTCCTTTTAGGTCACCATTGGTTGAACAAACATTTCCATCGCAGCTATTGTAATAAAATGAAACGTTTAGCGCATTATAAGACAAGTTGTCGATCTGAACTTTGTGCCAGCTTGTTGCACCGTGGAAAAATACCTGTACGCCGGCCGGGTAAAGTGTTTGTATAGAATTATCCCTGTTACCTCTTGCGTCATCGATTTTTTTGCTTTTAACTTCTATTGATATGGAAGTGGTTTTAGCATCTGCCACCATATTTATATATATTACCTTGTCAGATGGCTGAAGCACATCTCCGTTGCCCGGTTCCCGGTTTGTATTCTTCTCAGAAAAATTTAATGTGCCCTGGGAAGTCGTACTCAGATTGTTTAGATCACCAGTCGATTGAGCAGGTGTTTTCACCAATGTAAAATCAAACTTATCTAAAGCTATACTCGACAACAGCTCCTCAGATAAAGATTGAAAACGTAAGGTGGCGCTATTAGTACCATCTGCATTATAAACTTTAAGGGTGCGGGCAAAAAGTTTCGTGGTGTTTCCTTCGGGAGGAGCCACTTTGGCTTCCTTTTTACATGAAGCCAGGAATAATGTTGAGAGAGATAAAGCCAACAAAGAAAATTTTAATACTTGCATGATCTTTAATTTTTAAGTTAGGAAGGGGTTTATAGCTTATTTAGTCGGAACTTGAAGTGTTATAGGGAACACTTATTGAAATTATTTTACAAAAACGTTTTATCCTGGATGATCAAAAAAGTAAAATGATGGTTATATACGTATGCAGGATTCGTTTGCTATGGCATTCTTGAATTGCTTATTTTTATAGCTAAAATGAAGCGCACCACGAAAGATGAGATTAATGAAGGGTGGATAATGTTCATGGAAAGAAGTAGCCTCAAACCTCCATATGAAAACATATAAAATATACAACGATGACAAATGAAATTAAAGTTGGTTCAAAAGTAAAAGTGGTTGTTAAGAACGCTCCTAAAATGGTAGTCATACAAATTACAGTAGGTACAGATGGTTTAAAATATTACAGGTGCGCATGGTTTAATACAATTACTGAATTATTCAATTATGAAAATTTCACCGAAGAGGTTTTGGAAGTATTTAATTGATGATGCCTGTTTTTAAAAGTTTTAACTATCTAACCTTTAACAGTAAAACGATTGCAGCATCGCGGAAGATTAAATTGATACAGTCTATTTGCCAGGCAATTTAAGATTATGGTGTTTTGGTGGCCTGGGAGGAATAGGCTACCGTAAGTAAACAATTTTTCTGAAAGCCTAACGAGACAAACCAAGCTGAAAGAGGGAGATTTCATCTTAAAACACCGCAACATGCATGTAAGCAAAATGCTGTGGTGCTTTGGTTGAAATGACAAACTAAAACTAAGATATCTCCGGTAAAAGTCATTCATTAGGCATCTCACCGTCTGGTCATTTCAGACAACTGCCTCATGGCGCTTGAATAAAAATCGTTGGCTCGCTTCTTAAAATAACTTACTTATGTTTTAAATAAATACATATGTGGAAGGATGATAAGGAATTGTTTGCTATTGTTAAAAATGAACTCTTTACAGCATTGGTTGGTGATGTGCTGGATAAACTGGGATATACTAAACAATTTCTATCGCCTCTTATAAAACCGGTTGATCCTTTAATGGTTGTTATCGGGCGCGCCATGCCTGTTTTGGAAGCAGATGTACCTGCTGAAGTGGCGGAGAACACGAAAAATCCTTTAATGAAAAAACCATTCGGGCTGATGTTTGAAGCACTCGATGATCTGCAGGAAAACGAAGTATATATTTGTTCCGGTTCCTCATATAATTACGCGCTTTGGGGCGGACTAATGAGCACACGGGCAATAAAATTGCGTGCAGCCGGTGCCGTTATGAATGGTTATTCCCGCGACACCAGTGAAATATTGAAATTGAATTTTCCTACTTTCTCCATCGGATCGTATGCGCAGGACCAGGAGGTAAGGGGTAAGGTGCTTGACTACCGGGTACCTATTGAATTTAATACCATTAAAGTAACTCCCGGCGATCTTGTTTATGGTGACCGTGATGGGGTGATAATTATCCCTAAGGCGGCGGAAAGGGAAGCTTTGACCAGGGCTATTGAAAAAGCACGTGGAGAAAAACTTGTTCAAAAAGCCCTGGAAGAAGGTATGTCAACAGTGGATGCCTTTAAGAAGTTCGGGATTATGTGAGTCAGGCTTCCAGCAACGTTTTAATATCGAATTTTGACATTTTCATAAACGCTTCGATGACACGCGGCGCCTTTTCAGGGTCATCCATCAGTTTATGCAAAACAGCCGGCACCACCTGCCAGGAAAAACCAAATTTGTCATCCAACCATCCGCATTGATCATACCTGCCATCTTTACCCAGTTTTTCCCAGTAGTAATCTATCTCCTCTTGTGTCTCACATTCTATTACAAAAGAAGTAGCCGGGGTGAATTTGTATTTTGACCCACCATTTAACGCCATGAATTTATATCCATTCAGTTCAAAGTTTACTACAATTGCGTTTTCAGCAGTAATTTTTGAATTTTTGAAGATAGAACAGTAATAGTCTGCTGCTGCTTTTGCTTGTCCGTTGAACCATAAGCAGGGATACATTTGATTTGCCATTTTTTTGTTTTTAGATTAATAATTTCTGGTAAAAATATCTATACTGGTGAAGTCAAAATAGAACAAACCCGACAAAATTTCTTTATGGTTGAGAGCCAAAATTAAGATAGTCTTTCGGCGTAAGGTTAGTAAATTCTTTGAATGAACGGATATAATGGCTTTGGTCTGCATAGCCGTTTTGAAACGCTATGTCTGACAATTTATTAAACTTCCTGTTATTTAATTGCTGGAAGCCATTGTTAAATTGATAAATTCTTCTATAAAGGCTTGGTGGGATACCTATGTTTTTTTCGAATTGCCGTTGAAAGGTTCTTTCGCTAATAAAAAGTTCCTTTTGCAATGAAGTCAACATTTTTCCGGAAGGATCGCTTGCAATTTTTGTTGCGGCATATTTAATTGCCGCACAGTCATTCTTAGAATTAGCTACCAGGCTTACAATATAGCTATTGATTAACGCAATCATATCTTCTGTTGTGTTGGCATTCAAAAGTTGATCCTGAAGTAGAATTGTTTTTTTGGGAGACACTAAATCCAGGTCAATTGGCTTATCTGTCAGTTCATAGGGAGATACTTTAAAAATGGTAGTTAATGAATAAGGCTTAAAAAAATATGCGACTAATGTGAAGCCACCGGTAAAGGTTATTTTATCAGGAGTAATGGTTTGTCCGAAGAGAGCTAGGTGGGCGCTCAAAATATTCCTCATAATCCCTTTGGCTGAGTTGAACAGCAAGGTGGGTGAACCGTTGGCAAATAAAGGCAATGAAAACGGAACAGAACTCTGTGCGTTTTCAATTATGAGAATTCTCTCTACATATTCTGCCACCGCTTCATTTGGTAGAAGGTTTTTTATTCTCATTTAAGGCGGAAATTATAGCAAGCTGAGTGCCCGGCTTCCAGCATTAAAAATAACATTTATTTCATTGTGGTTCAAGTTCAATGATATATTTTCTTTACGCGGTCTTGAAAGTTTTAAAAATAATAATGGGAAAGAATTTAAAACCAACACCTGCAGTCAAATTAGTGAAATAAATTTTTTACCCACGAGCCTTCCATTCATTAAAGCATTTTTGTACATTACAATTTTCGATGCATAATACATGTGAAATTCTAACTTCAGGCAGCACTTAACCGAGCCATGAAAGTGGGCAGCCTTGATCATTGAATCTGTTATCATATGGGATAAAGAATTTTAGACAGGCTTTTAGCGGTGGCTAAACGTTGCTGGTTTATGAACTAATGAGCACGATATTTTATTTTATAAAAAGACTGATCGATGGTAGGGAATGTAGAAAGTAATAAATAGTAATTCCAGGATAAATATCATCATACAAATATGTATACTGAACTATCACCAAAACACATCCAGTACGTTTCGTTTGAAAACCTAACACCCCAGAATTTTCTTGTACTTATCATGGAAGCGGCTAAAAAATTGAACTGGAACATCGGCCCTGTGAGTGAGTATGGTTTTATTGCATATAAGAAACAGACCGGCAATTATAGCAATGAGGAACTAAATGTAGGAATCGGGACTGAAATAGCCATCCTGGCAAGCAGATACACAGGCATTCAAACCGTCAATGAATTTCAAAACAAACAAAATATTGACAGCCTGCTAGTCAGTTTCATCGAGTTAAAAAATAGCTATAACTCGCAGGAACTTTCCTGGAGATATGATCAATTGAAACCAAATTTAGTTTCGAGGCGAATAAGCCATTTAGTTCAACCACCTTCTACTCGAGAGGAAGATCTTGCAGGGGTTATCGGGATTTTCAAACCAAGTCCTGGTTATCACATTACTCCAATCATAATAGACCTGAATATTATTATTTTTCTGGTTATGGTTATGTCGGGGGTTCATATTTCATCGCCAGATATTGCCAGTATGATAAAATGGGGAGCTAACCTTAGATTACTTACCATGAAAGGTGAATGGTGGAGGCTATTGAGTAGTTGTTTTCTTCACGCTGGTGTTTTGCACCTTTTTTTCAATATGTATGCCTTGTTGTATATTGGGTTACTTCTAGAACCACATCTCGGCAAGAAAAGATTCGCAATAGCCTATCTTCTTACAGGCATTGCTGCCAGTATTACGAGTTTATGGTGGCACAACAACGCTGTCAGTGTGGGTGCTTCGGGTGCTATTTTCGGAATGTATGGAGTATTCCTGGCGATGCTAACAACGAATCTTTTACAAAACTCTACCAGGAATGCGTTGCTGATGAGCATCGCGGTGTTTGTAGGGTACAGCCTTATTGGAGGAATGCAGCATGGGATAGACAATGCTGCACATCTGGGCGGTTTAATAAGTGGAATTGTTATTGGTTATGCATACGTTCCGGGTTTGAAAAATAGCGTCAGGAATATTTGAAATGTATTTTGGCACTGTGGCTGCCGATTTTAAATTGTTATATCGTCCGTCGTTTTCCGGACGCTTCATGCTTATAAACTTTAGGACAAAAAATTATGAGATCTACGCTTCTAAAAGGTTCACCATGATAAAAAGAACCGACAGTGGCTTGTATAATTGTTATCATCCCCTATTGAAAAAGTGTTCAGAGTTCGTTCGGCAATTAACTTTTCAAATAAATAAAGAAAGAAGAGCTGACCAACTTGGTCAGCCCTTCTTTTCAAATCAGGCATTGTAATTTTCTTAAAACTAAGCCTTTGGCTTAGAAGACATTTCCTTCATTTTCTTATCCATTAATTCTTTGTATTTCGTTTGTTGTTCCGGAGTAAGAAATTCAATTATCTTAGCTTCCTTTTCTTTCTTTAATGCCATTTTCTTTTCTTTCTGAGTATCCTGATTGGCGCTGGCATCAGCCATTACAGCATCAATCTTTTCATTGTATTCCTTGTTGATTCCATTAAATTTCTCGGTTTGTTCTGGTGTGAATTTTAATTCATCCGTTAACTTTTTCTGCCATTCTGTGCGATCCGTCTTTGCATCTTTTTGTTCCTGGGCAACTGCGTATGTAGTTACTGATGCGGTAATAATTAATAATAACAATAATTTTTTCATAATAATGATTTTAAAAATGTTATAAAGTTATCCGTTAATGAAACCAGTAATTATCAATTTCATTTACGCATATGATACCTGAAAAACCGTGCCAGTTTTGTAGGTGTGTCATATGGTAAAAGTAAATCTAAAATGTAAAATTTTAACAATTAAAAAATTATCATTTGATTAAAATGAATTATTGATGCATGACATTATTTTAAAAGGAATTAGCACCTCTCTTACGCACCGTTGCGATAAAATGATGCTGTGTCATTCCTTTAAAGGTATCACGGTAGCAATCAGCAGCGCGGTTATTGTAACGCCAGGTACGGATATATAAAAAGGCTCGCAAGTATAACCAACGTCAATGCTTAGACGTGTGTGTCTTGAACAGATCCCGATATTGAGACGATGGGATCTGATGCTGTACAAAAGATGGAAGACTCTTCAAAGTAAAGATTGTAAGTGAGGAAGTCAAGCGAACCGACTGACCTGCGTGCAG
>JBDSBP010000597.1:0-11328 GCA_039921525.1 Chitinophagaceae bacterium
GGACCATTGATACTCTCATGATACCTTTATAATATCTTAAAATGAAAAAAGGCAGTTTTAAAAGGCGGCAATTCATTGCTTCAGTGGCAACAAGCTCGATTGGATTAATGTTTTTCAATCCCATTTCTTCTTTTGGGAATCTAAATCAGCAATTAGATAGATTTCAAAAATCTGATTTACTCTTTTATGTAGATTCAAACGGTAAAAAAAAGCTCGTTACTACGTTAGCAGAGTGGGAAATAAAAAGGCAACAAATACTTGATGGAATGCAGAATGCAATGGGCCAACTGCCAGGCTTTTTGAATTTGCCTGGTATGAATATTCAAATTATTGAGGAAATAAAAGAAAAAACGTATACCCGACAGACTATCAATTTTACAGTTGCAGAAAATGAATTAGTTCCCGCCTATTTGTATATACCGATCAGGAAGAACAAAAGGGAAAGGTTTCCCGCAATGCTGGCGCTCCATGAAACAGATGCCATAGGAAAGAAGAGTGTAGATGGCCAGGGACATAATACCAATCTTGCTTATGCCAAAGAATTGGCGCAACGTGGATATGTGGTTATTGCACCGGATTATCCCAGTTTTGGGGATATGAAAGAGTATGATTTTAAAACAGACCGCTATCAATCAGGAATGATGAAAAGCATATTTGATAATATGCGTTGTGTTGATTTGCTACAGGCACATGATGATGTTGATTTTAACCGCATTGGTGTAATCGGCCATTCTTTAGGGGGCCATAATGCACTATTTACTGGCTCTTTTGATAAACGTTTAAAAGTGATTGTATCAAGTTGTGGCTGGACATTAATGGATTACTATGACGCAGGAAAAGCAGTAACCGAAAAATATGGCGGGGTCTTAGGCCCATGGGCTCAGGATAGGTACATGCCTCTTTTGCGGGATAAATATAATCTGGATATTAAAAAAATACCGTTCGATTTAGACGAAGTAATAGCAGCCATTGCCCCTCGTCCATTTTTTTCAAATTCACCTTTGAATGATAGTAATTTCAGTGTGGAAGGGGTAAGAAAGGGTATAGCTGAAGTATCAGAAGTTTATCGCTTTCTGGGTGTAAATGATAAATTAGAAGTTCGCTATCCGGAATCTAAACATGATTTTCCACCAGAGGTTCGCTTTGAAGCGTATCGTTTTATTGATAAGGTATTTCAAAATTCTTTTAAAAATAAAAATGAATAATTTCTTAGATCTCTTCCGGTATATTCAGTAAACAGAAATTGATTTAGCTAAATACCGGCAATATTAGCCTGCGTGGTTTTGGCAGATGATATCCGTTGGTACCAAAAAGCGTAATAGATTAATAAAAGGAAGATCAGTGGAATTTGCTTCTCAAAAATTGATACTACAATTAGCTTCAGTTTCCATATCAGTTTTGATTTTCAACCTGTTTTTGATCGGTTACAAGGGTACTATAATAATGTACGTTAAGCGCTTCATAGATATGATATCAAATTCCCAGACCATTATTAATGTAATGAGAAGATGTTCAGGTATGAAGGGGAGCCCGAATTTCTTCCAAAGTAAATCGGAGACCAAATTCAGAGATTACGATAGTTGGCAAGCGGGCACCTTTTGCTTACAGGCCACGGCGATAAGGTAAATTTTAGAAACATTAAAATAAAACGTTTATAAATTAATCCACTAATGAAATATTTATTTTATGGTATTGCGTCTTTTTTATTACTTGAGTTGTTAAGTGTAGGGGTATATGGGCAGCCTGGCAAGTCAATAGACTGGAAAGCCGGTGTCGCCCGTCTGGTCATTACTCCTGAACATTCTCAATGGATGGCAGGCTATGGCGACCGGAACCGACCTTCGGAGGGAAAGATAATGGAAATATGGGCCAAGGCTTTGGCCATACAGGACGAAAATGGAAAACAGGCGGTGCTTGTAACAGTAGATTTGGTGGGAATTCCAAAGAAACTCTCTGATCACATAAGAGATGAGCTAAAAATAAAATTTAATTTATCGCGTTCCCAAATCGCGATCAATACTTCACATACTCATACGGGTCCTGTGTTGTCAGATGCTTTAATGAGTATATACCCGGTGAATGAAAACCAGCAAAAAGATATTGATCAATATACCAATCAATTGGGTGACAAGATTGTGGCTTTAGTAGGTAAGGCTTTACATTCTATCGAACCGGTAAAGCTTTATTCAGGGAATGGGGTTACCCGTTTCCAGGTGAATAGAAGGAATAATGTGGAATCAACTTTATCCCTGCAGACAGCATTGAAGGGCCCCAATGACTATGCTGTGCCCGTGATAAAAGTAGAAAATAAGAAAGGAGAATTAATAGCGGTAGTGTTTGGATACGCTTGTCACAATACGGTGCTCCAGGGGTATAAATGGTCAGGAGACTACGCAGGATTTGCCCAGTTAGAACTTGAAAAAGATCACCCGGGCATCACTGCCTTATTTGTTCAAGGTTGTGGCGCAGATCAAAATCCTTTGCCAAGAAGAACAGAACAATTGGCAAAGCAGTATGGGCAGGAATTGGCAGCCTCTGTTAACAGGGTGCTTACAGAGGAAATGCAGCCATTGTCATCGCATTTGTCTACAGTGTATGCTGAAGTGGAATTACCATTAAACACCCCTCCTGCCAAAGAAGAATTATTAAAGAAAGCGCAGGAGGGTGCAGATTATCAAAAACGCTGGGCACAGAACCTGATTCGAAAAATTGACGATGGTGAATCGCTGCGACCATCTTATCCTTATCCAATAGAAGTATGGAAAATTGGAGAACAGCCCATAGTTATTTTAGGTGGGGAGACTGTCATCGAATATTCGATTTTACTCAAACGAATTTTTGGCCCTGATTTGTTTGTGCTAGGATATTCCAATGATGTAATGAGCTATATTCCTTCAGCTAAAATAGTACAGGAAGGTGGATATGAAGGAGCAAGTTCTCAAATGGTTTATGGATTGCCAGCTACCTGGAAGCCAGGCATTGAAACCATAATCGTACAGGAGGTTTTACAGCTTGCAAAGCAGGCGGGGGTGCCTTTGGCTACTTCAAAAGTAAATTGATCGGTGTTCCCGTACTAATTATTAACTCCACATTTAAAAACAAAAAAATGTAGTAATTAGCTTTTATGAAAATCAAATCTTCTTTCTTGTTACTTTTTTCAGTCGGTTTATTAATAAACAGTTGTCAGACTGGTTCTAAGAATCCCGCTATTTCTTTTGACAATTACAAAATTGCAGATGGCTTTGAAATACAATTGGCAGCTTCGGACCCACTGATTGAAGCTCCCGTAGCCATGGATTTTGATAATCAAGGCAGGATGTGGGTGGTGGAGATGCGTGGTTTTATGCCTAATCTTGCCGGAACTGGGGAGGATGTGCGGAATGGAAGAATAAGCATCATGAACGACCTGGATAAGCGAGGAAGAGCACAGCATGCTAACGTGTTTTTAGATAGTTTAGTACTTCCCAGGGCGATAGCGCTCGTTTATGGAGGCGTGTTGTATGCTTCCCCTCCAAATTTATGGTTTGTAGAAATAAACAATGAAAAACCTGGTAAAAGGACGCTTGTTGATTCAATATATGCAGATGAATATTCAAACCCGGAAAATCAGGCTAATGGATTAATGATGGATATTGATAATTGGATATATAGCGCCTACTCTACATCCCGGTATCAGCTTAAAGATGGCAAATGGATAAAGGAACCAACTTCCTTTCGTGGACAATATGGTATGACGAAAGATAATTTCGGACGGCTTTATTATAATTATAATGAGATACAACTAGCTGGTGATTACGTATTGCCTAATACTTTAATCAAAAATCCTTTCATGAAGCCAAAAGAGGCTGTCAACAAAGTTTTAACGGAGAATCAAAATATTTATTCTTTACATCCAACCACAGTAAACCGGGGTTATGTAGCAGGAATACTTAATAAAGACAGCGTTCTGATAAAATTTACTGCCGCATGCGGCCCGTTAATTTACCGCGGAGATCAGTTCCCTGCTGATTATAATCAGAATGCTTTTGTTTGTGAACCTGAAGGGAATTTAATCAAACGCAATATTCTTAATTTCGGGAGCCTTAAAACAGCGGCTGTACAGGTCTGGAATGACAAAGAATTTATTGAATCAACGGATGAAAGCTTCCGTCCAGTCAGTTTAGTGAATGGCCCTGATGGCGCCATGTATGTGGTAGATATGCACCACGGTGTAATGCAACATATAGTATCTGCCACTCCCTATTACAAAAATGGGATAGCCCGCAAAAAGTTAGATACCCTGGTAAATGCAGGGCGAATATTGAGGGTAAAATACAAGGAGAAGAGTCTTGATAAAATTCCTGATCTTATCAATGCATCCGCAACAGATCTGGTTGGCTTTTTACAAAGCGATAATGGATGGGTGAGAGATAGAGCGCAACAAATACTAATTTACAAACGGGAGCACCAGGCAGTGCCCAAATTAGAAAAATTAGTACAAGAGAGTGAAAATACAATAACTGCCATACATGCCCTGCGTACCCTGGAAGGGATAAACGCTTTATCATTTGAATTTCTTCAAAGGATTGCGGCTTCAGGAAAACCAATGTTATCAGCACATGCGCTTCTTCTTTTGGAAAAGTATAATTCCATTCCCAACATTAAATCAATGGAAAAGTTGGCAACTGTTTTAATGAACAGGAATGATACTGTTGTTAACCTTTACCTCTCTATTTCTTTGGGTTCCTGGGTTGCTATTTCACCGGACACATTTTTACCTATGCTTGTAAAACTATCTGGGACCTACCCGGGGAATACTATTTTTCAGGAAGCAATAGTAAGCAGTTTAAAAGGGTTGGAAGAGAATTACAAGTCTTATGTCATCAAATCAAATAATAATAAAGACCCGGATGAAATAATGAATAATCTGTTGGATCAGACCATTAAGAATAAACGGGATGATAAGAAAAATTCAATATTTGTACTGAGAAAAATTCCTGTTCCCGGATTGCAAAAGGGATTGGTAATTTATCGCAGCACTTGCTCTGGCTGTCATGGCGCTGATGGAGAAGGAATTCAGTATGCGGCTCCTCCTCTGAAAGAATCTCAATTTGTATCCGGTCCTGTGGATAGATTAGGAATGATCATTTTGTACGGCCTGGAAGGGCCAATTCATGTAAACGGCCAGGAGTACAAGTTTAATGGACCCATGCCAAATTTTGAAAATATTTATACAGATAACGAAATTGCAGGCATTATTGATTATTTACACAATGCATTTGTAGCTGCAGATCCTAAACTTCATTACGGTCTTAAATCAGTTAAGCCGGAAGAAATTAAAACACTTAGGAATAAAAGATCCGGTACGCTTACAGAAAAGGATTTATTAAAAATGAATGGTTCGAAAAAATAAGAAGGAAAGAGGATATTTAAGGTTGGATAATCTGAATGATCCCTTCTAATAGAAATTCAATAGAGCCGAAAATACATGAAGTCAATCATCAAGTTCTAAAAGAGGGTACACTAACCAGAATCTTTTGTGAGACATACCATTTTATGCGATTAATTTGATGAGTGAGAGAGGCGTGTTAAACCACTGAACGTATCTAAGTTCCTTAGATCAAACATTTTAAATGGTGCAGAGAGTGGCAACACCCGAAGTCAGGCCAAGTCAATAAATTGCATGAATTGGTCAAAAAATATCGAACCTTAAATTTTTGCCAATTATATATATTAAGATACTTATATTCGTCAAAGATAATTTGATCGAAAAAAATTATTATTAAGCCAGCAGGCTTTTGTTCATCCACTCTATTAAAACTACGACAGCATTATCAGTCTATCCAGATTTGATGATACAGTAATTATATAAACCATTAATCCCGCCGCAGGTATTGCCTTCGGCTTTGCTCCATATATTGTATTGTGGAAAAACGGGACAGTCATTTATGACTTACTTTAACCGGGTAGGCCAGTGATAACGGTTATGGACACGTGTGGCAGGCTATATATAATGAAAGCTTGAGAAATTGAAGGCAGAAGGCAGCTTAACAAAATGACGGTTATACATTCACCCGAATGCATTCCGGTAAGGAAGCAGGATATTTTTGATGTATTGCATTTTTGGTGGGAAACGACAAGAAACGTTAGAATACCAAAAGGATTGAAAAGTGGTTTTTAGTTGTATTTGAAACGCTCCTATTGATTGTCGAAAAAAAAATAAAAAAACAAATATTTAATAACTAAACTGACGATTATGTACAAAAACTTCAAATTATTTAAAACATTCTGCGATCTCTGGAAACCAGGGAGTTATTTCTTTACTGTGCTCCTGTTTCTTTGTTCAGTCGGCACTTCAAGCGCTCAGTCAGTAAAAATTTCCGGAATAGTAAAATCTTCCGGAAAAGAACCGCTTACAGATGTAAGCGTAAGAGTGAAAAACTCAGACATTGGAACCATGACGGACTTGAATGGAAAATTTTCCCTGGAGGCTCCCGGGAGTCAGTCTGTTTTAGTTTTTACCCATGTGGGGTTTATCGAGAAGTCTGTAAACATAGGAAACCAAAAATCTTTCGATGTGATTATGGGTGATAGCGCTGCCGGATTATCAGAGGTCGTGGTGGTGGGCTATGGTGTTAAGACTAGTAAAACAACATTAACATCTTCTATCAGTGCGATAAAAGGAGATAAATTAGTGGAATCTGTTCCTAATGTCGCTAATAAACTGGCTGGCAGGGTTCCAGGAATTTTATCCTACCAAACCAGCGGGGAGTCGGGTCTTGATGAAACGACTATTCGAATCAGGGGTCAAAATACAACGGGCAATTCAGCACCACTGGTAATTATAGATGGTATTCCCGGGCGAATGAAGGATGTAAATTCTGAGGATATCGAAGACATATCTGTTTTAAAAGATGCTGCTGCCGGGGCTCCATATGGATTAGCCGCTGGCAATGGTGTAATTTTAATTACAACAAAGAAAGGTGTCAAAGGAAATCCAAAAGTTTCTTTTAATGCCAATTATGGATGGCAAAATCCTGTCTGGCTAACGAAGACCTTTAATTCATACCAACAGGCGCTTATGCAAAATGAAATTTATATAAATGATCATCCGAACGACACAAATGTTCCATGGTCGGCAAGTGTATTGGAAGAATACCGTAAGGTATCCGTAGGCGACCCTGCCGGTAATTACGATAAATATTTTAATAGTAATAACCTCCATGATGTCATCAGGCATGATTACCCGATCAGTAATCTAAATTTTTCTGTTAGAGGAGGTACGGACAAAGTTACCTATTATGCCAGCTTAGGATCCTTTAACCAGGCGTCTATGATACCCAACGAAAAATTTAAAAAATATTTTGGGGTACTTAACCTGGATGCTGATTTAAACAAAACGCTAAAAATTAACTTATCGGTAAGGTTGGATCGGGGAAACAGGGAATGGCCTTCATTCGGCACTCAAATTACACAGACGTTTGGTATCTATGGAAGAATGTATGAAATTGCTCCTGATGACGCAATATGGTATCCCAACACTCCCGGATTTTGGGGTAGAGGCAGGTTTGATTTCAATCCTGTTGGTCGTATAAATACTTCGGGCATAAGTACGGATAAAGCCGATAACAACGTCTACACCGTGGGTCTGGAACAAAAATTACCTATAGAAGGGCTAAGCATTAAGGGTCTTTTTAACTATCAGGCTATTAATACATTTGGCGAAGCCTGGAACACTGATCCTACTTACTGGGATGTTGACAATACTGTAACGCCAGCAGTGTACACCAAGAGGGTACCCACATCAAAACCCAGCTTTGCACAAAATTATTCAAGGGCAAATAATATTACTGCCCAGGGTTTTCTTAATTATGACCGTACTTTTGGCCAACATGCAGTCACCGCTTTAGTAGTGACTGAACTACGTGATCTAAACAGTAAGAATTTTTATGCGACGAGGAGAAATTATAGTATTCCCATTCCCACACTTGACCTGGGTAGTTCCGTTCAGACTGATATAGGGAATGGTGGTAGTGCAACGAGAGCCCGTCAAACCGGCCTGGTTGTTAAAGTGGACTACAGGTACCAGAATAAATATATGGTTGGTTTTTCAGGACGACGTGATGAACATTATTATTTTGCTCCCGGGTTCAGGACTGGATATTTCCCGGCTGTTTCTGCAGGATGGAGAATGGGACAAGAGAAGTTTATTAAAAATAAATATTCCTGGATCAATGAGTTAAAGATACGTGCTTCCTGGGGCGAGTCAGGAAATCTTGCGGGTGATCCCTTTCAATACCTGAGTACATACGGCATATCTAATGAAATTTACAGGATTGGTGGCCAGTTAGGAACAGGTTTGTTTGAAAGATCACCGGCCAATCCTTCAATCACCTGGGAAAAACAAAGACAAACAAATATTGGTCTTGACGTAATCTTTTGGAATGGTTTATTATCCTTTAGTGGCGATTATTTTTACCAGGTTAGGGATAATATGTTGCTTAATCCTGATGTTACTATTCCTGCTGAATACGGAATCACCTTACCTCAGCAAAATGCAGGCAAAATGGCAAATCGGGGTTTTGAGCTTACTGCAGGTACCAGGCATACTTTAGGAAATGGGATTACTTTTGATGTCAATGCTAATTTTTCTTTCGCCAGGAATAAACTACTTAGAATTTTCGAAAACCCGGCAACTTATAAAGATCCCAACCGGCGCCGTACAGGCAATCAATTGAACGCCCAGTATGGTTTGGTAGCACTGGGATACTTTCAGACTAAGGAAGAAATCGCTAAGTCGCCCGTACAAAAATTTGGTACCTACACAGTCGGTGATGTAAAGTATGCAGATCTTAACGGTAATGGTTCAGTGGATGCAACGGACGAAAAAAAGATAGGATATCCAAATTTTCCTGAGTGTATATTCGGCTTGAATGTAGCCGTTTCATGGAAAGGTTTTGATGTAAGCGCGTTGGTACAGGGAGCTACTTTAATGAGTGTTAACAGACCGGGAGCAGCTGGTGGCGGCGCACCTGGTTCTTCCAATGGTAATACGCAGATTGAAGCCCTGGATCATTGGACTCCCGCAACGCCCAATGCAAAGTTTCCAAGGTGGTCTTATCTTAACTCGGCTAATAATTTCCGTACCTCAACGCTTACCATGAGAGATAATACCTATTGGCGATTGAAGGGCTTAAATGCCGGATATACCCTGCCTGCTAATTTATTGAAAAAGGTCAGGATGGGGACCTTACGATTTTATGTTTCTGGTCAGAATTTGTTTA
Organism: Chitinophagaceae bacterium; assembly: GCA_039921525.1. Taxonomy (GTDB): domain Bacteria; phylum Bacteroidota; class Bacteroidia; order Chitinophagales; family Chitinophagaceae; genus JADCRZ01. Next base: position 9,264 of record JBDSBP010000597.1, read on the forward strand.
CCTGGACGGCTGAATACCTTAACTCGGATCCTGAATCCGCAGCAGGAGGCGCTTATAGATTTGCAAACCAAAAGTCTATTTCGGTAGGTGTTAGTCTAACATTTTAAATATATTGAAAATGAAGAATATAAAAGGAACAATAAGAATTAGTCGTATTATCGTTTTTACAACTTTGACCTTAATAATTTCATCGTGTAATAAAAAATGGTTAGATATTGAACCCCAGGACCGTGTCAGTGAAGATGCGGTTTGGAGTAACCCTTCCGTAGCCGATTTATTTTTGAACGATATCTATGGCTACTTACCACCGTATAGAACTACTGGTTGGTGGAGTGAAAGCTGGACGGATAACTGCATGAATGTTCAAACCTGGCAGGGCCAGGCGGAAATTGTTCGCAGTGGTTCATTGTCTCCCAGTAATACTTTAGGTAATATTAAAAGATACGATGCTGTTAATGACTGGACGTGGGACGGGAATTTCGCTTACATTAGAAAATGCAACCTGTTTATACAAAAGGTAAGACAGTCGGATGCCTTAACGAAAGAGTATAAAACTCAGCGGGTTGCTGAAGCCAAGTTTTTACGGGCATGGTTTTATATGACCGCATTTAAATACTTTGGGGCCCTCCCTGTTATTGAAGAACCTTTAGATGAAAAAGTGCAGGGGGATGCGATATTCCGGGCAAGGGCAACTGCGCAGGAAACCGCTGCTTTTATGAGCAGGGATTGTAAGGAAGCTGCGGACTCGCTTCCTTTGGACCAGGCGCAATGGGGCAGGATAACAAAAGGCGCTGCATTGGCTTTGAAAGGATATGTGGAGCTTCTTGGTGCAAGTCCGTTAAGTAATCCTGACCAAAATAAAGCCTTATGGGCAAAAGCCGCTGCCAGCTACAAGCAGGTTATGGATATGGCTAAATACCAGTTAACGAATTATTATCATGGTTTGTTCCTGGAACAGAATAATCACAATGTTGAAATGATTTTACCGTACGTTATCAGGTATCCTCTTGCAAATGAAGACCAGGATGTTCGTTTTTTAGAAGATCTTTATGGTCCTGCTAACGCGATCATACAACCATTTGGCGTTGTAAATTATTCTATTGTTGAATCTGCACCTACCCAGGACCTGGTAGACGCCTACCGTATGAAAGACGGAAAAACCATTACAGAGTCTCCACTTTATGACCCAGCTCGTCCCTATGAAAATCGTGAACCCCGGTTTTATGAATCTATTATTTACGATGGGGCACCGTTTAGAGATGGCTTTATCTATACAAGAAAAGGAGACCCTTACAATGCGGTGAATCGAGCTCGTTCAACATGGATTACCCCCACGGGATATTATATTCGTAAGACTTATGATGAAAGAATTAATGGGCTATTGGAACGTCCTAAGGGAAAGAAAAACCTGGGAGATTGGCCCTTGATTCGATATGCTGATGTACTCTTAGGCTATGCTGAAGCACAAAACGAAGCGGTTGGCCCCGATCAATCTGTGTTAGATGCCATTAACAAAATAAGAACAAGAAATGATGTAAAGATTCCTACTATCCAGGATACTTATGGGGCTGTCAGCCAGGCGCAGATGCGCGAAATTATTCGTACGGAAAGAAGACTTGAGCTTGTTTTTGAGGATAAGCGCTATACAGATATTACAAGATGGAAAATAGGCAATAAGTTACAAGGTTTTGTCAGGGGGGTGGAGGCTTCTAAAGATCCGGTATCTGGTACAATTCGGTATGAGTATTTTAATGTGGTGCCTCAAACTTATAATATAACTAATGATAAAAATTATAGACTTCCGATACCTTTGGCTATAATGGAGAAGAATCCGAAATTGATACAAAATCCCGGATATTGAGTGTATCAAACATGATCAGAAGTTGAGCGAATGCCCAATTGTGAATCAATGCTGTTGACGTAAAAAGACTGATTTGAAATAATCAATATTCAATGCTCAATCAATGTAGTTAGGCAACCCAGGTGGAGTAATGGTGCTACCATCCCCTCCTTTTTCAAGCTACGGTTAGGACACAAGTTTTTAATGTTTTTTCTGTCATTTCAG
>JBDSBP010000598.1:0-2685 GCA_039921525.1 Chitinophagaceae bacterium
GAAACAGCATTCTTCCATTTGCAAAAAATTATCGACGCAATACAGAAGTATCAAAAAATGGAAAATGAATTGAACTGGTATGTTGATCGGATGTAATAGTTTTTCCGAATAGTATTATTGTATGGCCAGTACTAACCTGAGTCGATAAATCCCATGAAGCTTAACAAAAGCGCTGTTTCTCATTTTAAAAAATAGCGGGTGCTTTGAACCGTTTTACCAATAACGGCAAGAAGGCGCAACATCTTGACCATCCAAGCTTAAATAAACGTAATTGTTGAAACTACAAAATATACGATTACTATTCTCTATGACTGCCTGGATACCATGCCCTGTTAATTTCCGAGGTGGTTTAATCTCCTCAGCGTAGAATTCTTTTGACTATTCCATGAGGTAAAATGTTTCGTTCACTCACACATTTTACGAGACGAATAGATGTTAACACTTATACTTCAAAAGCAAATTTATATATGGTCAGATAAGTTATTATATTTATTTATTGAAATCTTCCGGAATTTTTTGTTCTTATTTGCGTATCTCGGTTTACTCATTAATTACTACCTAAACCTACCAAAGCTTTAGAAACGTTGGCTTGCGACCTAAAGCATCTCCATTGAGACTGCTTTGATACTTATGCCTGTTTAATTATTATGAACAATTTGAACAATTTTATGATTTAATTTAAACTTGTTATGATACCAGTATTAAATGTTAATAAAATACCGCACATTGTTTTGGCAGTAGATGATGCTGATGAGTCTATATTATTTATTAATGCCCTCGCTAATCTTCATACGCCCTATTTTTTTACCGTTGTCAAAAATGGCGAAAAACTTTTACATGTGTTAGACCAAAAAGATTTTAAACCTGACTTTATTTTCATGGATCTTCAAATACCCAGGGGTTCCGGTGAAGCTTGGCTTAAAATATTTAAAACCCGGAAAAGCCTGGATACCGTTCCTGTAATCCTTTATTCGATGTCTGGTAATCCTGAAGACAAAGACTATTGTTACAATGTCAGGGCAAATGAATATTTCTTGAAGGTGCTATCGTTTTTACTTTAATTTCAGTTTCATCATCAAATTAATTTTGCGGGCTCAATCTTATGTGAAATTAAACCAGATAGATATCGATCTTTATTATTTGAAGTACTACATTCAGAATACAGGGAGAATTTACTCCATTGCAGCAGAATCTTTTATTAAGCCCTGGTTGGTGATGGTTATTGCCATAATTAGGTTTTGGAGTTTGAGATAGGTAGTCTTTCTCCCGTGTGGATTCGCCTCCGGCAGGAATAGGTATTCCGCCATGAGGTAATCTTATATATCATTAAGTTTAAACTTGGTTTGGTTATTTTATCAGGTTTATTGGTTCCTTTTGTTTTAACATAAGTGAAAACATTCGAACATAAGTTTTCCCGGATTGAAATAATTCTTTTTGCAGACCCGGTAAATCAAAGATATTATTCAGAGATGCTCGAATTAGTAACTGATTTGCTTTTATAGTAAGAATGGATGCATAGCTGCTTAAACTCTGAATTTCCAAACCGTTGTCAAGTGATGACTGGGCGAATTTATCAAACGCCCTAACATAGGATTTATAAAAAGATTTCACGTTTAAGTAAGATACGGTGATTCCTACTTGGGTCAGTTTATAGTTTACCGGTCTAATGGTTTTTTTACCTTTAAATAGTATTTTAAATAAATGCAATTGAGAAATGAATGTAGTAAAAGGAGATTCAAGAAATATACTTCCGGTAGAAAGCTGAAAAATTAAAGTACGACACCTTATAAAGCAAACAACTGAGTAATTATTTTTTAATTTTCTAAAAGTTTTCCTATAAATAAGGTGAATTATAGATACAGTGTGCATAAAGCTATTGCAAGTGATCATTTGCACATTCTTTTTACTTTAGATCACATCGAATTATTCATTAATAGTGTTGAAAGCGTCAGGAATTAATGTAAGTTGTTTAGAAAATTTATTTTTTTGTCGCCTTGTTCATAGCGAAATATAACTGGGCTTTAGCCGCACTTTCGTGACTAGGGTCGCAGTTAATTACAATCAGGTAACAGGCAAGTACTGAAATTTTCCAGTCTGCAATCAGGTTTTTTCCGTCAAAACAATAAACTCTTTTAAAATTACGATGCACAGGAATATTTAAAATAGCACACGCCCGAAAAGCCCTGTTTAGTGAAAAAGATATTTCATCTTCATCCTCAATAGCCAAAGTTCGCATTATTTCTCTCGCAAAATAATTGAGCCTGGCCTCATATAACCATTCTTGTATTCTTTGTTCTACTATACCCTTTTCGGAATAATTATTAAGGTTCAGCATAGACAGGATTTTTGATAGTTGATAATTCTTTAAATAATTCTGTTTCTTTAAGCGAAAGGTTTTTCGGAATTGTAACATGTACCGTTGCATATAAATCACCATACTCATTTTCTTTGTCGTACCGCGGCATACCCATCCGTTTTAGTCTCAATACTTTTCCATTATTGGTTTCTTTGTTTATATTCATCTTTATAGGGTTACCCAACGTGCTGATAATCGCATGCCCTCCTAATATAGCAGTGTATAAATCAACTGTTACGTCGCTATACAAATCATCATCCTTTCTTTTGTAAATGGTATTTTGTGAAACATACACTGTCATATCATCTTATTCAGGTCGGTAACTTTAC
>JBDSBP010000599.1:0-7835 GCA_039921525.1 Chitinophagaceae bacterium
CGGCGGCTCCGGTAATGTAAATTTGAATATGCCGACTACCTTCAACTGATAATAAAAGCCGGTTTAACTTGTCAAAGTAGAATTAATGGTTAATGGTTAATGGTTAATGGTTAATGGTTAATGGTTAATGGTTAATGGTTAATGGTTAATGGTTAATGGTTAATGGTTAATGGTTAATGGAACTTGAGCCGTCGGGCAAGGTATGAGATTTGAGGCAGATATAATTATAATTATTAACGAATGATTATTAATAAATATGAGACAAATTATTGAATTGTTATGTGCTGAAATATTGTAAAGACTGATATTTGATAACTGAAGGCTTGGCCCTAATCAGTATTAACCATTAATCATTAACCATTAACCATTATAAGGATGTTTTATCTCGTCAATACTCCCTGGGTGGTAAAGAAGTTCATATATCCCCGTTATATATGGAACATGCCGGGGAAAGAAAAAAAGATTTATTTAAGTTTTGATGATGGTCCTCATCCAACGATAACACCTATTGTTTTGGAGCAGTTGAAGGAACACAATGCCAAAGCCAGTTTTTTCTGCATTGGAAAAAATGTGGCGGAAAATCCTGATTTATACAAACAGATAATAGAGGAAGGTCATAGCGTTGGAAATCATACGCACAATCATTTGAACGGGTGGGAGGTTAACGATAAGGCCTACCTGAAAAACATTACCACAGCCGCGAAATACATTGATTCTTCGCTATTTCGTCCTCCATATGGCAGAATCACGCGTTTCCAGGCAAAGCAGGTTATGGAAATACTTAACTATGATATTATAATGTGGTCGGTATTAAGCGGAGATTTTGATAGTAGTCTTTCTCCGGAAGATTGCTGGAATAATGTTTTAAAAGCTACGGGTGCAGGCTCTATCGTGGTTTTTCATGATAGTGAGAAAGCAAAAAAAAGGGTATTATATGCACTTCCGAAATTATTAACGTATTACAGTGAACGAGGTTATTCATTTGAAAGAATAATCATATGAGGTGTTCATGCAATTCTAAAATGGGAATATTCTCAATCTGGGAATGCCTATAGAAAAGGCTTTGATTGTTGGAAATCCTAAAAAAAATTTGGGCCTGGGTAGAAACCCTGGCCCGTTTTTAATCCGTACCCTATGAAAACTATTTTAAAGATAAAACAATTTTTGAATTAATGCAAAGTAATTTCTGTTGATAAACCATTTATTATTAAGAACGCTTTATTATTACAATCTCCATCTCCAAAATCGATAATAGCCGCATCCGTATTGACTTTCAGGACTCCGATCTTGCCTTTTACAAACCAACGGCAAGTGAATTTTTTTATTAAAGGTTCTTCTATTTTGGAGTTCCATTTTATGAAAGCCGAATCATTTTTTATGCTTCCATTTGATTCACCAGTAATGCTCATCACATCATCCATTGCCAACTTTGGTGTAGCTGATCCATCAATTTGTTTGATAGTATTTTTACTATTTATCTGAGAGTAATTACCATTTGGTTTAGTAAGTTTACCATCTTTAATAGTAACAATAAAAACTAATTGTGATGAAGTACTTGTATTTTCAATGCGATGTATTCCTTCGATTTGCGTATCGTTCATAAAAAAATTATCGAAGGAAGTCTCAGCTACTTTGCCAGCCACTGTTAACGGTCCGCTATAAACGGTGTTTATTTTTCCTTTGCGAATTATACCATCTTTCCCGGTGCAACCTGCACCAAAGTCTACTACTACCTTAACGGGATATATGTTGGGAAAACTGTTACCGGTTATCTCAACGGTAAAGCAACGATTAACGAAACTATCAACAGTAATTATACGGCCAAACACACCTGTTTGTCCGAAGGCAACCTCGTCGTTTACACCCATAACGTTGTTAAAAACGTCATCAAAAGTGGAATAAGTTTCAAGAGTTGAGTTGGATGATAATTCTGTAAAATTTTTTTCATCGGCGGAACTTATTGCACTTGTTTCTTTTTTGCAGGCCGCAAAAACCACCATGCTGGCAACAAAAAGACAAGAGAACAGTCGAATTACATTCTTTTGTTTAGTCATAGAAGCGGTTTAGGGTGTTTTAATAATTGCTGGTATTGACCCTTTTTTATTGGTTAAGTTTAATAAAATAAATTTTTGACCTTTGGACTATGATAATAGATACTCACTGCCATCTGTACCTGCCCGAATTTTCACAGGATTACCAGGAAGTTATCAGCAGGGCCATGCAAGAGGACGTTTCCAGGTTCTATCTGCCTTCCATTGACAGCCAGTCGATTAATAGTATGTTACAATTGGAGGATCAGTTTCCAGGGCAATGCTTTTCAATGATGGGGTTACATCCCTGCTCTGTAAAATCAAACTACCAGGATGAACTGGACGTGGCTCAGGATTGGCTTTTGAGAAGGAAATTCGCAGCCGTAGGAGAGATAGGACTGGATTTTTTCTGGGATAAAACCTTCGAGAAACAACAGTACGAGGTATTTCATCAGCAAATTGAGTGGGCTTTGGAATACGATCTTCCGATAGTAATTCATTCAAGAGATTCCACTTTGGAGTGTATCGATGTGGTGCAACAGCATCAGAAGGGCGCATTGAAAGGTGTTTTCCATTGTTTTGGCAGCGATTATGAATCAGCAGTTAAAATCATTGACCTGGGTTTTTATTTGGGCATTGGCGGGATATTGACTTATAAAAATTCCGGTCTGGCAGCAGTACTACAAAAAATTCCATTGGAACATATGGTATTGGAAACGGACGCACCTTACCTTACGCCTGTGCCCTTTAGGGGTAAACGTAATGAAAGCAGTTATCTTAAATATGTGATATCAAAACTTGCATTGGTTAAGGGAGTAAGTTCTGATGAGGTGGCTGCTATTACCACCTTCAATGCGGAAAAAATATTCGGAAGCTAAGGGTTGATCGTGTATTTTTGCTGCCCCGCTAAAAGGAGAGTTGTCCGAGTGGTTGAAGGAGCACGCCTGGAAAGTGTGTATACTCGAAAGGGTATCGAGGGTTCGAATCCCTCACTCTCCGCTGAGAAGGTTATCAAAACTAGTTAAAAGCCTGTAAGTCGTTGATTTATAGGCTTTTTTTTTCGGGAACTCACCAAATCATTCATAAAAGATCAAAATAAACGTGAGTAAATCATGCAGGTTTTGCACCTCAATAATATTGATGCTTTTGATGCGGAGAATATAAGTAATTAATAATCATAGGAATTATGCGCATTAAAATCGCATCAAAATTGCATCAGGGATTTTGCACTGATGCGGTGTTTTGATGCCTGATGCGGAACTGATGCAGAATCAAATGTCAGATTTACAAACAGTTATAAGCCCTTCGCATCAACTCATCTAAAAAACAGAGAAATGAATACCCGTTTATTTACCTGCCAGCAGGCGAAGCAAATTGATCTGGTTGAGTACCCGGAAAGCCTGGGATTCAAACCTGAAAAAATCCGAAACGTATCGAAATACCTTTGAGGCACCCTGGTTAAAACGCCGGCTTCCGCGTTTGGCAAGATGTACAATTGTCGGACAATTGAGGTTATTTCCCGTGAAAAATCACTCTTGGTTTTTACGGCAAACAAAAGCTCCGGAGTCGCTTTTGTAAGAAACTAGGAACATTTTAAAACTATATGATATGAATCAGGAAACCGACCTTTTGAAAGATGGTCATACCAATGCTGATAAAAACAAAAAGAATAAGAGTGGTCACCCCAAAGCTGAACGAGATTGTTCAACCAGGAAAGTGACGCTTTACCTCACAGAAGAGGAATATGCATTGATTACGGAGTTTGCCAAAACGGCATGGCATACTTTTAATTACTCGGGAGCGGCCAGGTACCTAGTGTTGAATGGATTAAGGGAGTGGGCAAGAAAGGGACGAAGAATTTACAACTAAAGCAAGTACTGCACTTATTTTGAAATTCAAGACTAGTATCGTGTCAAGTGTAAACTTTCATTTAAATTGGCTATCAGCAATCAGCTATCGACTATCAGGAAAACCATTACAAGTAGTTCCTCCTGATAGCTGATACCTGATTGCTGAAGGCCAATTTACCGGACAATTCATGCTTGACATGACACTAGTTTTTTAATCACTTAAATCCTCAGTTGAATACTAAAATGTACGATCCAATGCGCTGAACGGGGATTAATATAGCAGCACTTACGAAGCTAAAGCTTCCCAAGAAAAACAAGTTTTGTTTAATTCACCCGCTAATCCAATGATTGAAGCAGAAAGCATATACAATTGTTTTCAACTCTTTTGTCAGGCTATTTTCTCCTTTGTACAAGGGTAAAGCCATTTGTAAAAGCGATGGGGCAAAATCTGCATATATTTTCTAGTGCCTGTTCGCATTTGCTTCGGCCAATGTGCTCTTGGAAAGGTGGCTCCTTATACCACATGTGTTGTTTTCTTATAGATTTTTTTTCTTGTATTGTTTAAATAATTGATTAAGCCCCGGCACTTTGCTGTTAAGAAGGAATTTTTGACCTTCTTTGATATTGTTAAGTTCTTCTATAGTTTTAGCCTGAGTGAATTGATGAACTTTATGCTCACTAATGATACCTGAATACATTATGCACGAGAGATAGATATTATTACTATAGGTTGCCTGAATTAATTTATTAAGATTCTTATCAAATAATGCCACAAGAACTTCTTTTCCATCCACTGCAATATTTAATTGTTCAGCCTCCCAATACTCAAGCACATCACTGCTTACCTCCGGAATTATTAAAGATATTTTTGGATGTAATTTTATTGGTGAGTATGCCTGTACGTATACTTCCACCCCTTTCTTCGCGGCTATATTAACCTGCTTTTTAATGAAATTTAACGCACCCGGAAATGCATCTATTACAACTATGCTTTGTGACCTTCCAAGCATCATTTCCACCCTTTGCAAAACCGATTCGATTGTTTGTAATTTGAAAATTCCTTCTTCATTCTTTTGTTCATGAATCTTGCTTAGCATTTCTACCGCTTTCTCAGATTTGCTTTTATAAGCATCCTGCAATTGTTGCACAACTGCCTGAATGGGTATTGCTTTGCATATTTTCACATCTGTTTCCATCACTTCTATCGCACCTTCTTTGGCAAGCAAATCAACTGCCTTATATACATTTGCATTCGATTTGCCTATCAGTTTTGCAATTTTATAAGCAGTTTGAGGGCCATTTTTTAAAAGAGCAACATATACTTCTGCTTCCAAAGCATTAAACCCTAATTGTGAAAAGACTTTTTCTGCATTCATTAATGAAACAAATATAGTATTATAAAATTATAGTACTATATTTGTTTTATTAATTTAATATTTAAAACTTAAAAAATGGATAACACCAATCTAAATATATCCCGTGTACAGACTAAGCGGAGAATGTGGACTAGCGCTTTACTATCTATCATTGCCGCAATTTCTATCATCAATAATTCAAAGCACAGCAATATCAGGATTGTTGAGATATTACCAATACTAGGTTGCGGTTTGTGTATCGGGGTATTTATTGCAAACTTTGCATTATTAAACCTGAATAAACAAAGAAATTCAACAGAAACAGGTAATTAAAAGCCTCATGAATGTTTTCGTTGAAGCAGTAATTCAATTACAATTGGATTATATGTATTTCTCAAAGAACCTTTGTTTAAGGAACAGGACTTATCCTGAATTGGAGCTGCTGAACACCTCGAATAATCCGAAGAACATAATTATCCTAACAAAACCCTTCCTTCGAATGGTCTTTCTTTTATAGAAAGGTTTATACATGCCAATTGCACGATCTTTTTTATTTCTGAAATATATCAATCCAGGGATTTAAGGAAGCATCAAAAAGCTCCAAGTGCTTTTGTGTATACTAGGAATTTTGTCAACTTTAATTATTACCCAGTTCTACTAGCTAATCTCTTCTAATTCCTTGCTTCTTATCTGTCTCATCTTTCTTGACCACCTTGTATGCCATGTTCGTCTTGGCGCGAGTGACAAAAAACGCCTTGCATTCCTCACTTCCATATAATCTCTCAAAAACTACATAATCCCTGTGTATCAAGTCTAACGTGCTCTTGGCGATATGGCTTCTTATGCCACAATGTTATAGATTCCATTGTAATTCTCAACACATTTGTCAAACGTATATTGATTAACCACCCAAAACAATTGAGAAAAACTTCAATGGAACTTGTCCGCAGGACAGGACAAAATGAGATCATAGACTGATATTACAAGAGGAAGTCTTAGTTTTGCTCCAGGCATTCAAAGCCCAACTATCCATGAGTAATTCATGAGTTCCCATAGAAAAGGCATTTTAACTACTTGCTATTCACATAGGCAGAGGTACAGTTCGAATCCCTCACTCTCCGCTGAGAAGTATTTCAAATTTTGTCAAAAGCTCGTAAATCGTTGATTTTCGGGCTTTTTCCGTTTTAGGATCTTCCAAAATGCGTCTTGCGTATGCGGACGTTTATAATTGAAGAGATCTGAAATAAAAATCGGTATTGACGGCAAGCAATGGATTTTTGCGAACCGTAAAAAGAATGATGAGTTTTTCCGTACCCCATTACTTCCAATAAGTTTGCTACTGTCTGAAAAGTTTTCAGCACATGCAGAATGTATCGCAAAGGATCGGATGCTTCCGGTGTTTGTTGATCAATCAAAATATGAATAGCTATCTTAAAGAGATTGCTGATACCTGCGTGATAAATAAAGAACTTACGTTTCATAATATGGCAAGGTTGGAAGAGAAATTATGCAGATAATTACCAAACTTCCGCAAAATCTATAGTAGCCTTACAATCTCCGAAATTGAAGCTGTAAACAAAGTCTCTCCCTTTTTGCTTTAGAACAAAAGCTTTGTCTTCCAATTGATAAACTTCCACTTCTTCATTTTCTGGCGAAAGAATCAAATAAAATAAAATACCCTGGGCTTCATAAATAGAAAACTTAGAGTGCCGATCTTTTAAAAAAGTTCCAGGAGACAAGATTTCAGCTACTAAGGCGGGAGGGAAGTCGAGATATTTCTTTACTATTTTTCCGCAAACCACTAGCATCTCAGGTTGCAGAATCATGTCATCAGCAATACGGTATTCCAAAGGCTGGTAAGTAGCACACTGCTTACAATTTTTTAACTGGAAGTGGAATTCAGCAGTAAGACTCGTTGCAATTTGTTGATGTCTTGGAACAGGCATAGGATCCATAGCATGAGGAATGCCATCGATTAACTCCCATTGTCCCTCCCAGGTTTCCCAGTCGGAATATGTGTAATGAGGTAGAATCCTGGCTGCTGAATTCATTTATAATACTTTTTTCGAAATTACAATTTAAAATTTTTTCTCCAAGGTTAGCAATTTGTGTTGGGTCAGTCCAGTTCCAAGTGGAGTGGAAACGGCTAATATTTAGTTTATAATCTGGGTGCATTATGCAATAGAATGATATGGTTACCCGGTAAACATCTAACCTACCCCGTAACCTTTTTAGTATTTTTTATTACAAAAAAAGCGTATAGCCCCTCGGGATACTCTCCGGCATCCTGGTTAACTTTGGCCTAAACACTTATTAGTGATGTCTATATTTTTCCTGTGCCATAATCCGATGGCTGTGCCTTCAGAAAATAAGGTGGGGTATATTTATCATTACAGCAGGCCACGATTTTTCGCTCATGTCCTGGCCGTTGATGTTGTCACCATTCCTTTAAAACACATTAACTATGCAGGCAGTAATAAGATGTTTGTATATAAACGAGGTGACGGCCGCGAGCAGCTATTCATTGTAATGGTAGATCAGAACCTGGACCGGGCAACAGGTAAATTACCCCTGGCACTCAAAGAAGCGGTCGTTTGGTA
>JBDSBP010000600.1:0-4228 GCA_039921525.1 Chitinophagaceae bacterium
TTTATTGGTATCTATGTCAACAATGCCAGCGCCCCACCACTGGTGAACAATAATATAGTTGGCAGCACCGGTTCAGGAGCCGCTTTAAACAGCATCCGCGTATTATCAAGTTCAACGTCAACAGCCACTACCCTGGCGGGGATAACCATAGGAATAAGTGTTCTTTCCGCGGTGCAAGCTGATGGAAACATTGTTAAGAATCTTAGTCATCAAAGTGCAACGGCTTCAGGTAATATTACAGGCATCACCAACACCGCTAAAAGCCCATCGGTTATAACCATTACAAATAATATCATCACTGGAAACAGCCTGTCTGCCACAGCGGGATCCCTGTATGGCATTTCGAGTTCCGGCACTCCTGCCAGTATAACTATAAGCAATAATATCGTTTCGGCGAACGGTACTGCTGGTAACACTACTGCCATGTATGGAATTTATAATACCGGAATTGCTCCCATTCTCGCCATCACCAATAATTTATTTCTCGCAAACACCACCACTTCATCTGCAGGGTTATTTTTTGCCATCAATAATATAGCCGCGGTAACAGGAACAATCAATATCGATGGTAATAATATTGGTAATGGCAGCGCGGGCCCCATAATTTTCAATGCAGCAAATAATGGAGCACAAATCTTAATTAATAGTACCACGGGATCGCCTACCTGCGCACTTTCCATCAGCAACAATAATTTCCAGGGCATAAATTACGCTGTTCCCGGAACCGGTGCAATGTCCTTTATCTTAAATTCAGCTATAACCCGTTCACAAACCATCAACAGTAATACCTTCACCAACCTCAATGTGCAAACTTCCGGAGCAATTACCTTTATTTCTAACAGCGTAGCGGTTCCTGGTACAGGCTCACAAAACATAAATAATAATGCTATTTCCGGCACTTTTACAAAAAGAGCCGCCGGAACGGTTACCTTAATGACCAGTACTGCAACTTGCGCATCGGGCAGTGTGATCAATATAAACAATAATAATTTTTCCAACATAATCCTATCAGCCGCTACAATAATTAATGGGCTGGTAAATACCGATGCCGGATTTTCCACCAAGTCGATACAGAACAATATTTTTACCAACTGGACAGGGGGTACAGGCGCCATCACTGCGATGAACATAAACATAAATGGCACCGATAACGCTATTACAGGTAATACCATTAATAATATAACTAATGCCGGCAATATTACAGGTATCTCTATTGCCGGGGGTAATGATTTCGTTTATTCAAATGTTGTGAACACCCTGGCTTCCTCTGCTTTGTTGGCAGTTGTGTCGGGGATCACAGTAGTAACAGGAACTGTTATAAACATTTATAAGAACAAGATTTATGATTTGCAGGCAGGTACTGTAAGCGGAACTGTAAATGTCATTCTCGTATCTGCCGGAACAACCGTAAACATTTACAACAATATCATTGGCGATCTTCGGACCCCCGCCGCCAGTGCAGTTGACCCGGTAAGGGGAATAAGTATTACCCCCGCAGTTCCCAGCACAAATATCAATGTTTATTATAACACGATATATATGAATGCAAGCTCAACCGGGATAAATTTCGGTAGCTCCGGTATATATCATGCGTTTAACTCTGTAGCAGGATCATCACGCCTTTCGCTGATAAATAACAGCATTACCAACCTCTCCATATTTAGCGGTACCGGGTTGGTTGTTGGTTACAGAAGAAATGGAACTTCTTTAGCAAACTATGGGCCTACCTCCAATTACAATCTCTTTTATGCCGGCGTACCCGGGGCGAACAATTTAATTTTTCATGATGGAACCACCGGTGACCAGACACTGGCCGGCTTTAAAACAAGAGTTGCATCAAGAGACGCCCTATCCATTACCGAGGATATATCCGGGAAATTTTTAAGCAATGTTGGTTCTTCAGGTGTTTACCTCCATATGAACGAATCTATCCCCAGCCAGGTGGAAAGCGGGGGTGTAAATATCAGCGGGTTTACTGATGACTTTGACGGGCAGGTACGACAGGGGAATCCCGGCTATGTTGGCTCCGGCTATGCACCTGATATCGGCGCCGATGAAATCTTTGGTATCGAAGATGTACCTCCAGCCATTACCTATACCCTTTTAACCAATACTACATCGATAGCTAACAGAACCTTCCCGAATGTGTCCATCACGGATGCCAGCGGTGTTAATATTACCACGGGAACAAAACCAAGAGTTTACTATAAAAGATTGCAGGATGCGAACGTGTACGCGGATAATACTTCTTCCACCTCAGGCTGGAAGTTTGTTGAAACATCAGGCTCCGCATCGCCATTCAGCTTTGTTATAGACTATGCCAAATTATATGGCGGCGCTTCCGTGAGCTCGGGAACCATACAATACTTTGTAGTAGCGCAGGATCTCGCCACTTCTCCCAATATTGCCATCAATTCAGGAACTTTTGCTGTTGTTCCTTTATCCGTTGCATTAACTTCGGCTGCTTTCCCTATCGCCGGTGTTATCAATAGTTATGATATTCCTTTTTCCGGCAATTATAATGTGGGTGTAGGAAATGTATTTACTTCTCTTACAAAAGCAGGCGGTTTTTTCTCCGCTATAAACGCCGTTGGTTTAGTGGGGAATGTAAGCGTTACGATAACCTCAGACCTGGCGGAAGACGGTACCACCCCATTACTGCAATGGGTAGAGCAGGGTGCCGGAACGTATACACTAACTATTATACCCGATGGCACTACAGTGAGAACCGCCTCAGGCAATGCGGCTAATGGACTGATCCGCCTGGATGGCGCTGATCGGGTAACCATAGACGGTAGTAATTCGGGCAGCGGCAGTTACCTGAGTTTTGTGAATACTAATACTGCAGGTGCAGCCGGTACAGCTTTGACATTCATCAATGGAGCCTCAAATAATACCATACGTTATTGCAATTTCAACGCTTTTGCCAGCGGAGTAAACGGAGTGGTATTATTCAGTACCACAACAGGCGCCGGGAATAGCAACAACCTGTTTCAGTATAATACAATTAAAGGCAATAACGGCACAAATTATTCCAACACGGACATCTATTCGGCGGGAACAACCGGCAATGAAAACGCATCCAATACCATTTCAAATAATTCGATCTTTAATTTTAGAGACCGGGGGTTAGACATTTCGGCTGCCGGTTCATCTGCATGGAACATCAGCAATAACAGCTTTTATAACGGTGATATATCATCTCTGATTGATTATTCGCCGGCATCTGTCGTGCACGCGATCAGGGTGCAGGGTGGATCGGGTTACACGATCAGCAATAATTTTATAGGCGGCAATACTGCCCAGGCTTCCGGTGCAGATGCGACGTATAATTCCTCTACGGGTAATGTAAGTTTTTATGGAATCGCTTTAACCACTTCGGCTGCGGTACCCGTATCCAATATTAAAAGCAATACTATCAGGAAGATCGTCATTAATTCCGTTCCGCTAGCGGCCGCTTCCGTTGCTTTTATGGGAATAGAAACTTATGGATCGGGAATAAGTGTAGGTGGCACTTCCGTCGGGGAGGGGAACCTGGTTGGGTCGAATAGCCTCAATGGTTCTATTACCTTAAATACACTCACTACCTCTACAACATATTCTTCTATCATCCGTGGTATAAGCTTCAATAGTGCCGGCGGTTCGGTAACAGGTAACCAGGTGGGTGGCTTAGATATCAAAAATTTGGGAACCGGCCCGGCAGGTTCTGAATTCACTGGTATCAATATAACTAACGCAAATGCACCTGCGCAGGTAAATAATAATATTATTGGAAGCGCGGGTACAGGTGCAATTGTTAACAGTATCAGGGTGCGTAACAGTTCCGGGGCAACAAATAACCTGGTAACAGGTATTTCTATTGGTAATTCAGTTGCAACACCTGTAACATTAAATAATAATATTCTGCAAAATATTGCACCGAGAAGTCCAACAGGATCGGGAACTTTTACCGGGATAGAAAATACCGCCACTTCCTCGGCTGCAGTATTAAATATCACTAATAACACCATAAAAAATATCACGACTATTGTTAATAATACCAATGAAATCAGTACGTTCTCGGGTATTATTTCCACCTCGCCATCGGTTATTACCGGTAATACTATTGATAACATTGATCTTGAAGTAAACGGGGCAAATGCGCAGGTAACAGGAATAAATGTTTCAGGCGGGTTTGTACATAACATTTCATCCAATACCATTTCAAACCTGATTTCTAATTCATTAA
>JBDSBP010000601.1:0-6904 GCA_039921525.1 Chitinophagaceae bacterium
GGGTGGTCAACCTGGAGAAGGTGGTGGTTCAGCTGGTAATGGAAGCCAGGGTGGTCCTCAGCAATCGGCGGAAGGTAATGCCGATGCAGTGACTGATGCGGAGTTTGAAGAGGTGAAGTAAGTGTGAGGTGTGAGGAAGAATGAGCGATAGTTTATTATAGTTTTAAGAAGGCCCCGGTTTAATCCGGGGTTTTTTTTGTTTTGACCCTATGAATTTCAAACCTATAAGGTTTAGTTATTTGCCGCAGGCTACCTGTATTTCAACCCTTATAGGTTGTCTAAAGGCTAGAAGCTTGCTGCTGCAGCCAAGTGCTCAACCTATAAGGTTCGAAACACAGGTTGCTTGCATTGAAGACACAACCTTACAGGTTTGGCCGAGCAACCGCTCACTTCAACTCCAACATCACCACCGACTTGGCAGGAAGGTTTATATTCAAAGAACTCCCCTGCTTTTTAGCTCCGTCAAACTTCTCTATGTGCACTTTATAAAGATTATCGAAGGTATTAATATCCGTTAGTTTGGGCGAGGTTATAATTTGCCCGTTTACCGATTTCCAAGGCACTGCATTCAACACAGTATTGATCGTAATATTGGCAGAAGGATTAAGGTTTACCAGGGTGATATGGACGGACCCGGCTGAATCAAGTGAGGCGGAAATATTCACCGCAGGTATTTTCTGATCGCCAACTGAATAATCTGGACTTGTAAATTTTACAGGAAGCCATTTGGCATCCTGGTGCACTTTGTACAGGTCAAAAACGTAGTAGGTCGGAGTCAACAGCATTTTATCCTTTTCTGTAAGCACCAACGACTGCAATACATTTACTGTTTGGGCTAGTTCTGCCATTCTTACCCTTTCGCAGTGGTTGTTAAAGATATTAAGAGATGTACCTGCAACCAATGTCAATAGTCAATTCTATGGACTGCGCATAAGTAAGCGCAGCCATTATAGCCAACACCCAGGTAAAAAAATATTTCATTGCATTTCGTTTTAATGCTAAAAATAATTACCAAAAGAAGCAGATAATAGAATCCCACCTAACCCTCATCGCTTATCGCTTATAC
This sequence comes from Chitinophagaceae bacterium, assembly GCA_039921525.1. GTDB lineage: Bacteria > Bacteroidota > Bacteroidia > Chitinophagales > Chitinophagaceae > JADCRZ01. The sequence goes on from JBDSBP010000601.1 coordinate 1,067, forward strand.
CTCATACCTGAAGTCTACTTCATCTTCACCAGCGAAGGATCATAGAATTTGCTATGCATTTGTTTCAATTTATCCACCGGCATCTTCATCACTTTTCTGTCGTAGGTCATTAGCCCGTTCACTTCACCTTCTACATCGGTTGTTTGAGTATATACAGCTGCTGACAATCCTTTTTTGATCATATCAGGTATAGAAATCATAAAGCCCTCATATCTCAGCAACAAAGAATCTGCTGTGCCGAAACTTTGATATCCCCAGTTCCGTTGTTGCCAGGTATGCCCGTCGAGCGGAAGGCCAAGTCCGCCGAATTCGCCCAGCACCACCGCCTGTTTAGTGCCGAACATCGTTGCATTCGGCATTACGGGTTCGGGATAATTATGCATATCGATAATGTGGCCCACCTGGTAATAGTTGCCACCGCTTGCAGTATTTATTAATCTTGACGGATCTTTTTTAGTGGTCCAGTCTACAATTTCTTCTGTTTTGAATTGTCCCCATGCTTCGTTGAAAGGTGTCCATACTACAATGGACGGAAAATTATATAGTGCATCTATAATAGCGTTCCATTCCGTGCGGTAGATCTTTTCTGATTCGGGTGTTCGGTTTTTCTCTGTTCCACGACCTTCAACAAATGGACGCGGATCCCAGTGGTTGCCGAGATCCCCACTCGGCATATCTTGCCAAACCAGCATTCCCATCTGGTCACAGTAATAATACCACCTCGCCGGTTCTACTTTTACGTGTTTACGGATCATGTTGAAACCCATCTCTTTTGTTTTCACAATATCAAATTTCATGGCTTCATCTGTTGGTGCGGTATATAAACCATCAGGCCACCACCCCTGATCTAACGGACCGTATTGAAATATGAATTTGTCATTTAGCAGTAATCGTTGTACACCATTATTATCAGGCCCGATAGATATCTTTCTCATAGCGGCATAACTCTTTACTTCATCTATAATTTTGCCGGACCTTTCAACGGAGATCTTTACATCATATAAAAAGGGATTCTGTTCAGACCAAAGTTTTGGATTGCTGATTGCCAGGGTTGCGGCCCCATCACTACTGATTGTTTGTTCTGCGACCTTATTGGTAGCGTCCCAGGCAGATATCTTTATCATATCGCCGGGTAGTGAATTTTGCAATTGTGCCGAAACGGTGAGACTTTGTTTATCAACATCCGGTGTTTGCCGGGTGGTTATAATGTAAGTTTTGGGAACTGCTTCCAGCCACACTGTTTGCCAGATGCCGGTTACCGGCGTATACCAAATGCCATTGGGACTTTTTATTTGCTTGCCACGTGGTTGAGGGCCATCGTCAGAAGGATCCCAAACCCGAACAGCTAGCTGCTGTTGTGTTCCCTTTTTTAATGCGGTGGTAATATCAATTGAAAATGGGTCATAGCCTCCCTGGTGCGATCCAACTTTCTGACCATTTACAAAAATATCGCAAAGCCAGTCCACCGCTCCAAAATGAAGCAGGGTGTTTTTATTTTTGAAGGTGGAAGGAAGGCTGATTGTTTTCCTGTACCAAAGCACGCTGTCTTTTCCCACTGTTTTACTAACACCTGAGAGGGAGGATTCTATGGCAAACGGTACCAGTATGTTGCCGGAATAAGAAACCGGTAAATTATCCTGGCCGGTTTTTGAAAGAATGGTGTATTCCCAAAGTCCGTTAAGATTTATCCAGTTATGGCTACGCACCATTTGCGGACGTGGATATTCTGGTAAAACGTTGGTTGGATTTACCTCCTGTGTCCACTTAGTAAGTAGCTTATCCCCCGCAATTTTCCAATCTGCCTGTTGAGCATGTATGAAATAAGCCTGCGTTAAAAGAACCAGGCAGAAAATTAGTTTTTGTTTCATGGCTTTGCTTATGTCGTTGTTTGTGGTGGCAATATAATTACATTTCAGATAAATAGGTTACATGTATTATTTAGAGTCCGGCTATCAGCTATCGGATATCAGTAGGTCAATGTCAAATTCGCTTCCTCCTGATAGCCGATAGCTGATAGCAAATGCTCACAATTGAGGTTACCACAACCTGGCAATAATTATACTTTGCCCATAAATCGTCAAATTACACATTAATATGATAAAATATAGTTAGTATTGGATATAATATTTAAAGGCTTTTCAATAGATTATAACGACATTCGTAATTCTAATAGAAGCATTCACCTACGATTTATTGCCATGCAAAAAAACAAACTGATCATTTTTTTAGCGATTTCTCTCGTCGCTTTATTATTTACTGCAAGTACTTCTAAAGTAAACGATCTGCCCCGAAAGCTTGAAATCCTCTTCCTCGGACATAAAACGAACCAGCATCACAACTCTGAACTACTGGCCGATATCCTGTCTAAAGAATACTTCAAAGATGGTATCAATATAACGTATACCCATAATCCGGATGATCTGAACGATAGCCTTCTTTCCAAATACGATGGTCTTGTTCTATACGCCAATTACGATACTATCTCCTCATCCCAGGAGAAAGCACTTTTGAAATTTGTGAAAGGAGGAAAAGGATTTATTCCCATTCATTGTGCATCTTATTGCTTTCGTAATTCACCGGAAATAGTGGAAATGATAGGTGGTCAATTTTTAAAACATAAGGTAGATACATTTTCTGCAGTAATCCTGAAACCGGATAACCCTGTCATGAAAGGAGTGGCACCATTTGTAACCAGGGATGAAACGTATGTGCATGATAAGATCAGTAAGAATATTGAGGTGCTTGGTGAAAGGGTAGAAGGCGATCACCATGAACCCTATACCTGGATCAGGCCATTTGGTGAAGGAAGGGTTTTTTATACGGCTTACGGGCATGATGAAACGACGTTTTTAAAAAAGGATTTTCTTAAAATGGTCGAGAATGGAATATTCTGGGCCGTTGGCGATAAGATGAAAGGTGAACTGGCTTCTTTCCAGGAAGCCAATCCAAAGTACACGGACGCTGTAATCCCGAACTATGAGCGTCGTGACCCTCCTCCTAAATTACAGGAACCCTTAACGCCGCCGCAGTCTGTATCCCTTATGCAGGTGCCTGTAGGTTTTGAGATGCAATTGTTTGCATCCGAGCCTATGATTATTAACCCGATCTATATGAACTGGGATGAAAAAGGAAGACTGTGGGTGATAGAAACGGTAGATTATCCCAACGAAGTAAAAAATGATGATGTAGGAGATGACCGCATCAAAATCCTGGAAGATACCGATGGGGATGGTAAAGCCGATAAGGTAACCGTCTTTGCAGATAAATTAAATATTCCTACCAGTTTTGTGTTTGCCAACGGGGGAATTATTGTAAGCGAAGCGCCTTCATTTATATTTTTGAAAGATACCAATGGAGATGATAAAGCAGATGTAAGACATCCTATAATAACTGGTTGGGGAAAAAGTGATACACATGCGCAGGCTTCTAATCTCAGGTATGGCCCGGACAATATGATATGGGGCGTTGTTGGATATTCCGGCTTTGTTGGTAAAGTGGGCAATGATCGCGACTCGCTTCGTTTTTCTCAGGGACTGTATCGTTTTACCCAGGATGGCAAGAAGCTGGAATATCTTTCCACCACCAGCAACAATACCTGGGGACTTGGATTTTCTGAAGAATATGATGTATTTATATCAACGGCTAATAATACCCATAGTGGCTTTTACGGGATAGCAAAGAAATATCTCGACAGGGCGAAATTAAACGAGTCAGGTGTGGAAAAGATTGACTCGCATTACGGTATGCATGTAGTGACAAAAAACCTTCGGCAGGTGGATGTGCCGGGTGGATTTACCGCTGCTGCAGGGCATAGTTTATATACTGCCAGAACTTTTCCAAAAGAGTACTGGAACCGCATCGCATTTGTTTGTGAGCCTACCGGGCGGTTGATCCATCGGCAGGTTTTGGAAGCAAAGGGTTCGGGTTTCAAAGAAGGGTACGATGGCTGGAACATGCTGGCAAGTGCTGACGAATGGGCCGCGCCGGTACAGGCGGAAGTAGGGCCGGATGGCGCTTTGTGGATCGCCGACTGGTACGACTTTATCATTCAACACAATCCCACTCCGCAGGGTTTTAGCAATGGAAAAGGAAATGCGCATATCAATCCTCTAAGGGACCATGATCGCGGGCGTATTTACAGGTTGGTATATAAAGATAACAATAGCCTTAATAAATTAACATTAAGCAAAACCGATCCGCCCGCATTGGTTAAAGCGCTTTCGAATGACAATATGTTTTGGCGTACTACTGCGCAGCGTCTATTGGTTGAAAATGGCGATAAAAGCGTACTGCCAGCTTTATACAAACTTGTTCAAAATGAACAGGCGGATGGTGCAGGTATTAACGCGCCGGCGATTCATGCGTTATGGACCATGCATGGCCTGAAGGCCCTGGATGGAACAAACAAGGAAGCAATGGATGTGGCCATTAAAGCGTTGTCACATCCATTAGCAGGAGTACGCCGGGCAGCTGTGCAGGTGTTGCCGGGAACGGCAGCTACATTACTGGCTATGCAGAAAGCAAAGATTTTCGATGATAAGGATGCAAGAGTTACACTGGCAGGAATTATATTAATAAATGATATGCCGCCCACTGATGAGATAGGGGGTGTTTTGGTAAGCCTCGCGGAGAAACCTGAAACAAGCAACGATACCTGGTTGAAGTATGCATTAACATCGGCTGCTACTGTACACCAGAAAAGCTTTGCCGCAGCTTATAAGAAGAAAGGGCTCGCTGATGCTGCCAATATTGGCGAAGCAACTTTTATTCAACGGCTGGCTATGATGTCGAAGATTACTTCTATTCCTATTGTAACAAGGCGGGTTCCGGGCGTTATATTGGAGGCACCTGAAGTTGTGGGAAAAGAACTTAGCATTACCGGCAACCTGGAGAAAATAAGAGATTTTCCTTACAACGGGTTAATAGTGGCTCACGGAGATATTACTAACGGGTATGGCGTATTCCTCAAAGAAAATAAATTATACTTCCAGGTTAACCAGTCTGCCAAACCATATATCATCAACAGTGAAGTATTACCTGCCGGTAAAGTGTCTTTCCAGGCCACGTTGCTTCAAAACGGTTCTTTAAATCTGTTGGTGAATAATAAACAGGTTGCTTCTACCAAATCGGAAGGTCTGTTTAAGCAGCCACTAAAAACGGGAATAAGGATAGGGTTTGATGATAAAACCGGAAACGAAAAAATTGGCGAATATCCGGATACGTTCAGGATTCGCAGTGCCCTTACGAATTCTAAATTGGAAACATTTACTCCAGGCTCACCGGAAAGTGTGGCTGCTTCCCCGAAAGACAAACCTACGCAGGTTATTACCATAAAAGTTTTGAAGGATGTCATGAAATATGATAAGGCTCTTATTACCGTAAAAGCCGGCACAACCGTGCAGATCATCATTCAGAATCCAGATTTCATGCAGCATAATTTTGTATTGGTAAAACCCCGGATGATGGATAAGGTAGGTGCCGCAGCTGATAAGATGGCCCAGGATCCTAACGGGGCAAAATTGAATTATGTACCGAAGATGCCGGAAGTACTGCAGGCGACACCGCTGATAAACCCGGGGGGTAAATTTACGCTTACTTTTAAAGTGCCGAACACGCCGGGCGACTATCCGTATATTTGTACCTTTCCCGGCCATTGGCGCATAATGCGTGGCGTTATGAAAGTGTCGAAGTAATAGTTAGTTATTAACAATTATAATTTCTGTCTATGGAAAATAAAAAAATTAACATCGCTATAATCGGATTGGGTTTCGGAGCGGAGTTTATTCCCATCTACCAGAAGCATCCTAACGCGAACATGTATGCGATTTGCCAGCGCAA
>JBDSBP010000602.1:0-23279 GCA_039921525.1 Chitinophagaceae bacterium
CAATTAATATTTTAGGACTCTCCCTAAGCATGTCTGTTTGCCTGGTGGCTCTATTGCAGATAAAAGATGCCTATAACTATGATGCCTTTCATCCGTTCCCAAAACGTAGCTACCGTATTATAACGGATTTAACTGCTGAAAATGGTATGAAGGAACGCTGGGCAACTTCGCCGTTACCATTAGCCGAAAAACTTTCTGCTGATTATCCCTTTATAGAAAAAACAGTGCATGTTACCCCCGGAATGGATGAGGAGTTGATCTATAAAGAAAAGACAATTCCTCAAAAAGTGGCTTTTACGGAACCATCTTTTTTTGATGTTTTTGGATTTGAGTTAATAGCCGGAAATAAAAAAACCGCACTCGAGCTGCCTAATAGCATCGTACTGTCTCAACAGGCATCAACTCTTATTTTTGCGGACGAAGATCCCATTGGTAAAATCATATCTTTTAATAATAAGGAAGCTGCATTTACTGTAACCGGTATTTTAAAAGACACGCAAAAAAAATCGCATCTTGTTGCCGACATGTATGCCTCTGTTTCCTCTATAGGCTCCAAACCTGCCGGGAATTTACCAAACCTTTCATTGCAAGACTGGAAGACCTATAGCAACTACAGAACATATGTGCTATTGAAAGAAAATACTCCGGCAAGTTTTTTAAGAAATGCGTTAGCTACTATTTCTCAAAAAAATTCATCCTTGTTTTCCGTAAAAAATATCCGGGAGCTGCATTATGATTATCAAAGACTGGATCGTATTTCTCCCGGGGAAGCGTTGATAAACTCAGGCAATGGTATTCCGGGTTCATCACTTTGGGTCATTTCGGGCATTACTTTAGTTATACTGCTAATGGCTTGCTTTAATTATACCAATCTTTCGCTTGCTCGTTCATTATCAAGGGCAAGAGAAGTTGGAGTGCGAAAGGCTATTGGCGGTTCACGCAGGCAGATCTTTTACCAGTTCATTATTGAATCGGTTACAGTGTCTCTGTTTGCATTAATAATTGCCGTACTGATGCTACAGTTCTTAATGAAGTTTCCGGTTGTCAGGGATCGATTTCTTTCGAATATATATTTAGATACCGGCACATTTATTTGGTTTGTGGTGTTTGCCCTGGTTACAGGTTTGATTGCTGGCGCTTTACCTGCTGCCATCCTCTCCTCTTTTAAACCGGTGCAGGTGCTTAAAAATCTTTCATCCGTAAGAATTTTCAAAGGACTCGCCTTGCGTAAAACGCTTATTGTTCTTCAATTTGGGATCAGTTTGGTATTTATAATTTTTTTAGTAACAGTATATAAACAACTGAGTTTTACTGCTTCTTACGAATATGGTTTTAATGAAGAAAACATCATCAACCTGAAGCTGCCGGGAACAAAAAGGGAGATCTTAAAAGAAGAAATAACCAGGATTGCCGGTGTAGAAAAGGTTTCGGCTTCCTCTTCCGTTTTTGGCTTTCATGGTGGGGAGTATTTCCCCATGAAAAAAAACAGGGAAGAAAAAGGAATGGGCACTGTCGGTTATTTTATTGATGAGAATTTCATCTCAAATTTTGGCTTAACAATGGTGGCAGGCAGAAACTTCACTAAAAGCGACGCCCCCTCTTTTAGAAATATAATACTTAATGAAACAGCTGTAAAAAATCTACAGTTTGATAATCCGGAAAAAATTTTAGGTGAATATCTTTGGTTGAATGATACATCGGTTGTGAAAGTAGTGGGTGTGGTAAAGGACTTTAACTATTCCAATCTAAAACGGGCATTGGGTAACCTGGCACTTTGTTTCGATACTGCCAGGTATGATTATCTTAATGTTAAAGTGACTAGTGGAGATAGAAAAACCATGACAGGTTCCATGCAAAAGGTATGGCAAAAGACTTATCCAGGCACTGTTTTTAATTACTCCTGGTATGATCAGCAACTAGCAGATTCCCGGAATAAGACAGATGACTTTTCCATGATAAGTTTTCTTGCTTTTATGGCTGTATCCATTGCCTGTATGGGTCTGTTGGCAATGGTGACTTATACATCTGAGATACGCCAGAAGGAAGTAAGCGTCAGAAAAGTAATGGGTGCACGAACAAGTAGTATTGTATTACTGCTTTCGAAAAATTTTATCTGGTTATTATTAATTTCCAGTGCCATCTCATTACCGGTGGGTTATATGATTGGCAATAATTTTTTACAGAAATTTGCTTACAGGGTTACGATGGGCTGGCCTATTTTATCAACGAGTGTGTTGTTTATCCTGGTGATAGGAATGCTCACCATAGCTTCACAGACTTATAGAATTGCCGCAAAAAATCCTGCAAGAAATCTTAGAACGGAATAGGTAGCGATAGATCAATTTTAAATTGTAAACCTTAAACTTTAAACAATATAATGCTCAATTTACAACATGTTTCCAAATGGTACAGTTCAGGAAGTAACCGCACTTTTATTTTAAAAGATGTGAACCTGGAGGTGAAGGAAGGGGAATTTGTTTCTATCATGGGACCTTCCGGTTCGGGTAAATCCACCTTGCTGAATGTGATCGGTATGCTGGACGAGCCTTCCGAAGGCGATTATTTATTTATGGGAGATGCCGTTCATAAACTAAAAGAAAAACAACGCTCGGCGCTGTACAAACAATATATCGGTTTTGTTTTCCAGGCTTATCACCTGATTGATGAGTTAACGGTATATGAAAATATAGAAACGCCGCTCATCTATCAGAATATTAAAGGCTCTGAAAGAAAGGGAATGGTGGCAGATATTCTTGACCGGTTCCAGATAGTTGGAAAAAAGGACCTCTTCCCTGCACAGTTATCGGGCGGACAGCAACAACTTGTTGGTATTGCCCGCGCGCTTATCGCGAAGCCCAAACTGTTACTGGCGGATGAACCAACAGGTAATCTTAATTCGAAACAGGGAAAAGAGATCATGGAACTTTTTAAAGAATTGAATAATGATGGTGTTGCCATTATCCAGGTTACCCATTCAGAGAAAAATGCGGCTTATGGATCAAGGATCATCAACTTGTTGGATGGAAGAATTGTGAATGGATAAAATTCATGTATGGTACTGGTTAATTTTGAGAATGCTTGAAAGGGGTACCCCTACAAATGATCAAATAAAAATGGATATATTTCTTATGAAACGATTTCTTAGTACAGCCTTTGTTGTTTTTTTATTTTTGATTACAAGGGCACAGGATAGTAAGTTAAGTCTTAGGCAAGCGGTAGAAACAGCCATTGCCAATAATTTACAGGTAAAACAAAGTGACCTGCAGATGCAGACTGAAAATGTTTATTTAAAACAATCCAGGGCGGATATAATTCCGAATCTTAATGCGAGTTTAAATAATGGTACTATCCAGGGACGCAGTATTGATCCCATCACCAACGGGTATATTAACCAGCAGTTAAACTCTGCCAACTTTAATCTGAATACCGGGGTCACACTATTCAATGGAGGCCGGCTACACAATTCTATAAAACAAGATCAGTTAGGGTATGAAGCCAGCAAGATGGAGCTGCAGCAAATTAAAGATAACATAACCCTCAACGTTATACTGGCTTACCTGCAGATCCTGAACAATGAAGACCAGTTAAGCCAGGCACTAAAACAGGCAGGGGTTACGCGTAACCAGGTACAAAGATCGGATATACTAAACAAAGATGGAGCGATTGCACCGGCACAATTGTACGATTTAAAAGGGCAATTAGCCAACGACGAATTATCTATTATCAATACTCAAAATACATTAAACGGGGCAAAACTAACCTTAGCCCAATTAATGAATGTTCCTTATGATAAAAATTTACAGGTAGAAACAATTACGGCTGATCAATTTAATGCTTATCAAAGCAGTCCTGACCAGATTTACCAAGTGGCATCACAACAACTGGCCCTGGTTAAGGCGGCTGAACTACGTCGTAAAAGTTATGAAAAGGGTATAAAGGTGGCGAAAAGTTTTTTTTATCCAACGTTGGGATTATATGGGAATTTATTAACCAATTATTCCAGCGCAGCCCGCAAAGACATATTTCTCAATACCTCACAGGTCGCATCCGGGGACTATGTAGAACTTTCCGGCAACAAAATTCCCGTATATACAAGTCAGCGAAACAGTAACTCAGAAAAAATCGGCTATTTCAACCAGTTTAATAATAACTACGGCACTTCGGTAAGTGTAGGAATTAGCATTCCCCTGTTTAATTCATTCCGTGCCAAATACCAGCTGGCGCTGGCAAAAATTGCCTTGAAAAATTCAACCTATATGGAGGAATCTACCAATATAGAATTAAGACAAAATATTGAACAGGCACATTTTAATATGATGGCTGCTTACGAACGGTATCAAAAGTTAGTAGAACAGGTGGCTGATTTCACTGAATCATTTCGGGCTGCGGAAGTTACCTTCAATGCAGGCGCATCTACACAAGTTGATTACCTGATCGCTAAAAATAATGTAGACAGGGCCAATACTAATCTTATCATTGCCAAATACGATGTTCTATTGCGGACGAAAGTGTTGGATTATTACCAGGGGAAAATGTTGTGGTGAGAAGTTTCAGGGGAATTTTTCGCCACAAAGGCACAAAGATGCATACGTTTTCTTATTGTTATTTGTGCACATCTGTGCCTAAGTGTCTTTGTGGCGAAAATAGATACGAAAGCATTTGACAACAATAATTCCCATAACTATTGTAAATTAGCTAGCGCAAATAGTACCTAAATAAGCGGTAGTAGTTCAGTTGGTAGAACATCAGCTTCCCAAGCTGAGGGCCGAGGGTTCGAGTCCCTTCTGCCGCTCTGGTTTTTAATAATGACTATTTATTTGACTGCATCATAAATTGATTTGGCAGAATCAAGGTGAGTGCGTAATACCGGTAATGTTTTCATTGCAAACGCTTTTACATCAGCATCATCTACTTTGGCAGCATCTTCAAATTCGCTAATATCCTTTTTGTGGTCATCCACCATCATACTCATATACGCTTTATCAAATTCAGCACCCGCTTTTGCCTGCAGGTCGTTCACATGTTTCTGATGATCGTCACCTAATGTTGGCGGCAGCGCCACTCTCTTTAAATCAGCAACAACTTTCATTTCTGAATTAGCCTGGGTATGATCCTTTACCATCATGGCTCCAAATTCTTTTACCCGTGGATTTTGTGCTTTATCCTGCGCCATTGTTCCCAGCTCTACTTCCATCATACCACCACTCGCAGCCTTCACCATAAAATCCGAAGCTTTTTCGGGTACCTGTTTATTTACATCATTCATATCTTCAGCTACCTTAACAGGGTCGTCTTTCGTATTATTATCCCCGCATGCCTGAAAAGAGCCGGCAACGATTAGCATAGCAAAAAACAAGGTATTCTTTTTCATAATAAATTCTTTTAAAAATAAAAAAATGAGTTTTGCTTTGTGTAATGTTCAAAAGCTATGCCCCCGCGGGAAATATAATTTCAAAGCATAAAAGATTGATTTGTGTAATTGATTCTGTGGCATGCTTATTTAAAGCATTTTTAAGATATAATGTGTATGTCATTGCAAAAATTATTGTTGACAAATGATTCCAGACCTGCGTTTTATTGGGGAAAAAATTAGACGATATTCAAAAATTTAAATACAGAAATTCTCAAAGCAATATTATGAAGCATTATCCTTCAGCCAAAAAATTTAAAGGTCAAAAATTGCCTTACCCGGCAAAACAGTCGGAGATGGATCCGATACCAGATACATCTTTTTCTGAATATAAACGGGCCGGGAAACTTGCCGGTAAAATCGCTTTAATTACTGGAGCTGATTCGGGCATAGGTAGAGCCGTAGCCATATTATTTTCCATGGAAGGAGCCAAAGTTGCGGTGCTCTACAACGAAAATGATGCCGATGCAGCCGAAACTAAAAGATTGTGCGAAAGAAATAATATAGACTGCCTGTTAATAAAAGCCGATGTTCGTAATCCACGGGAATGTACAGATGCTGTAAAGAAAACAGTAACAACTTTTGGCGGACTGAATATATTGGTCAATAACGCTGCCTACCAGATGGCGCAGCAAAAGTTTGAAGATATCACCGAAGAGCAGCTACGAAGAACATTCGACACTAACATCCTGGGATATTTTTTTATGGCCCAGGCTGCACTGCCTTATCTACAGGAAGGTGATTCTATTATAAATACTGGTAGCATCGTTGGTAAAACAGGCATTCCTATTTTAATTGATTATTCTGCCACCAAAGGTGCCATCCATTCTTTCACCAGATCACTGGCGATTCATTTAGGTAAAAGGAACATACGCGTTAATTGCGTTGTTCCCGGTCCCGTTTGGACACCTAATATTCCAGGTACCATGCCGATTGAAGAAGTTGAAAATTTTGGGCACGAAGTTGCTTTAGGCAGGCCTGGTCAACCGGAAGAGCTGGCTCCGGCCTATGTGTTACTGGCTTCTTCCGATGGCAGTTTTATGACCGGCAGTTTAATTGACGTAACAGGTGGTAAATTATCCAGTGATTAATATGCGAAATGATTTTTATCCCGAGGGAACAGTGAGGGCGTTATTGAATACAGGTTTAATTACCCCGGCAACACATGACGTATTAACAGGGCGGTTGGCAAACCAGGAAGTACTAACCCCAATTTTTTTTAGTAAGGAGAATTTCGTAACGCTTACAACCGTTTGCAAACGATTGATTCCACAACTTTCTGCAGGGCGCCAGGTTGATTTACCCGGCATAATGGACCGGCAGCTTGCATCGGGTACTGGTAATGGTTGGCGGTATGCATCCATGCCTGCAGATGGCCAGGCAATGCTAAAAGGTTTATATGGAATAGATGAGACAGCAACTATAATGTTTGGCAAAGCATATCGTTTTCTGGATTCAGAACTACAGGATGAAGTATTACATGCTATTCAATCAGGCGTTGTTTTGGGTGTTACCTGGCAGTCGTTGCCTGCCAGATTATTTTTTGAAGAACTACTTGCCATATTGGCGGAACTTTATTACTCCCACCCACTGGCAAAGGAAGAAATTGGCGAAGTTTCCATGGCAGATGCCAAAGGCTGGAGTAAGATTGGTTTAAATGAATTAGAAGATCACGAACCCAGGTCTATAAAAACATAACCGATAAGAGGGCAAAGAAAGAAACGCAACAATACGTAAAGAAGAGAATTTAATAATGCAAATAACCCTGCGTTCTTTGCTATTCTTTATTTGTGGTGCTTATTTACGATAATTAGAAGATGTGCCTATGCAGCAGTTTTTAAATGATGAATTAGTGGATGCAGTGGTAATTGGCACCGGAGCAGGCGGAGCGCCGTTATTATCCCGATTGGCAAAGGCTGGTTTAAAAGTAGTAGCCCTGGAAGCTGGTGCTCATTGGGATGCCGCTAAAGACTTTGCCACAGATGAAGTAAGCCAGCAGAAACTTTTCTGGACGGATGAAAGATTGAGTGCCGGCAGGGATCCATTGGCTTTTGGTAATAATAATTCAGGCATCGGTGTTGGCGGATCTACCTTGCATTACACGGCTTATACACCAAGACCACAACCTGACGATTTTAAGATTTTTGACGAATTCGGTGTTGGAGTAAACTGGCCTATTGATTACCGTGATATCGAATATTATTTTGATGAGCTGGAACAATTCCTGGGAATTTCCGGTCCGGCTAATTATCCGTGGGGAGGCCCTCGCCGGTCATCCTATCCAATGCCGCCACTTCCATTAAATGGGCCGGCACAGTTGATGAAAAGGGGTTGTGATTCACTGGGTATTAAAACGTCGCCTGCAGCGAACGCAGCTTTATCAGGTCCTTATTACCAGGAAGGAATTGGCTGGCGAGCCGCATGCACCAATCGTGGTTTTTGCCAGGCTGGATGCACCACAGGTGCCAAAGCAAGTATGGATGTTACCTATATTCCCTTTGCTATAAAATACGGAGCAGAAATTCGTGCAGAAAGTTTTGTTACTCATTTTGATAGAAATAAGGATGGCTTGATTTCAAGTGTTGTTTATATAGATGCTGGTTTGGAGAAGCGGCAAAAATGCAGATATGTTTTCTTATGTGCAGGAGCCATTGAAACGCCCCGGCTGCTATTGTATAATGGATTAGCTAACTCTAGCGGAGAAGTGGGCAAAAATTTTATGTCACACACAGGGTTGCAGCTATGGGGTCAGTTTGATGACGACATACGCCCTTACAAAGGCATACCCGGTGCGTTGATTTCGGAAGACATGCATCGACCGAAAAGTGCTGACTTTGCGGGAGGATATTTATTACAGTCTATTGGTGTGATGCCCGTAACCTATGCATCACAGCTTGCCCGTGGCCGCGGATTATGGGGAGAAAAACTGCTTCAGTGTATGCGCGGATATAATCATACAGCAGGTATAAATATCCTGGGTGAATGCCTCCCCTATGCAAACAATTACCTGGAGCTATCTCAAGAGAAAGATGGCCGGGGATTGCCAAAGCCATTAATACATTTTTCGATGCAGGAGAATGAAAAAAGATTAACGGCACATGGAAAAAAAAATATGCAAGAAATCTGGCGCTCTGCCGGCGGACGGGATATCTGGACGTTTAATCGTACCGCGCATATTATCGGTACCTGCCGCATGGGAACCGATCCCGACAAAGCAGTTGTAAACCGCGAAGGACAATGTTTTGATATACCTAACCTATACATTGCCGACAACTCCATTTTCCCCAGCTCCCTCAGTGTTAATCCGGCGCTGACAATTATGGCGCTTTCGTTATATATAGCGGATAATTTTTTATTAAATAAGAAATAGGGTATTGGCATCTGATTACCTTCATTAAATAAATCGCAATGGCCAATAAAAGTTTTTTGGATATCATTAAAAAAGATCGGGGAGATAGTAATTATTCAGGCGATCAGCACGGCGGTGCTTCAGGTGCATCTGGCAGTGGGTTACCGGATGGCTCATCACGTAATTTCCTGTTTGCAACGGGTATCGAATGTTCTTACCCAACAATTCACAACGGATCTTTGCGCCGGGACCAACTGGAAGAATGCGGTCATTATAAATATTGGCGGCGTGATTTGGAATTGGTAAAAGAACTTGGATTGAAAGTCTTACGCTATGGATTGCCTTATTATAAAATTCATGTAGCCCCCGGCAAATTCGATTGGGGCTTCGCCGATGAGATTATGGGCGAAATCCAACGACTTAACATCACTCCCATTCTTGACTTAATGCATTTTGGGGTTCCTGGATGGCTGGGCAATTTTCAGAATCCTGAACTGCCTATTCATTTCGCCGATTATGCAAAAGCGGTAGCATCCCGTTATCCCTGGGTACGCTATTATACACCCATCAACGAAATTTATGTCACCGCTAAAATGAGTGCGAAAGAAGGTTCTTGGAATGAGCAGTTAAAAACGGATGTGGGTTTTGTAACGGCCATCAAACACCTGGTTGCCGCGAGTATTCTTGCTACTCACAGCATTGCAAGCTGTCGCCCGGACGCTATTATTGTGCAAAGCGAAAGCGCAGAATATCTTCATGAAGCGAAAGCTGTTCCTTCAGCCGCCGTGCGGCTTGCCAATAAACAACGCCTTATATCCTTTGACTTGTTGTATGCACATCCGCCAGATGCAGATGTTTGTTTGTATTTAATGGACAACGGTTTAACCCGGGAAGAATACGATTGGTTCATGGCCGGTGAACCGCCGGGTTACCAGGTTATGGGCAATGATTATTATGGGCGAAATGAAAGGATTCTTAAACCCGATGGCAGTATCTGCACAGCAGAAGATGTGATGGGCTGGTACCAGATCACGCATGAATATTATGCACGGTACAAAAAGCCCGTGATGCATACGGAAACCAATACATTTGACCCAACCCAGGCACCAACCTGGTTATGGAAGCAATGGATCAATATTATGAAAATGCGTGCCGATGGTATTCCGGTGTTGGGGTTTACCTGGTATAGTCTCACAGACCAGGTCGATTGGGATTGTGGCCTTGCAGAAAAAAGAGGAAACGTAAACGCGTGTGGATTGTTCGACCTGAATCGTGAACCACGACCTGTTGCGGATGCCTATCGCTTATTATTGCAGGAATTTGGGCAGATAACGATTTTCCCTCATGGAGAATTATTTGAGATATCTGCACAGGATGCGAGGTTAAAGGTAGAGGTTTGAGGTGTGAGATTGAAAATTGTTTTTGTTGGGGGTTGATTAAAATGGATGTATCAAACCTGTGAGAGAGATCCCCTATCTTCCCCTCCTTATTCCAAGGAGATTCAAGAGGAGGGGATATTCGGAAACGATGCGAAGCACGTTTCTAAACGGGGGTAGTTTAACGGAGTGTTATAAAATAATCGAAGTTGTTTAGGGCTCGTGAACCATTTGCTCTATTATATTCGATGGCAACCACCCCCGTTGACCCTTTTTGATTAACGGCAATTAACAGTTCATCTTTTTTCTCTTTCAATTCACACCCATAATAATTTTTGTCGAATCACGGCTTACTGCTATATCTTCCTTCTTAATTCCGGTTCCCCATACATACATATGCTTTAGTTTAAGAAGAGGTGATAAAATAGAGATACTTTGTCGCGTAACTTTTGTATTATATAAATTGATGCTTTCCAGGTTTGCCAAACTTTGCAGCTTACTGATACCAATATCCGAAATAGGGTTTTTATCGAGCCGCAGTCGTTGCAGGTTTTTAAACTGGCTGATCTGGACCAGGTGGGTATCTGATATGTTATTACCGGATACATTTAACCAAATGATGTTTTCTTTTAGCGCTAATAGTTTGTTAAGCTTATCGGCAACGGAGTTGGATGATTCATTGAGATTTTCCGGAAGGGTAACATCTAGCAGTAGAGGTTTCAGGTTGATGAATTTAATAATGTAACCCTCCTGCTTTAAGGTATTCACTTGTTGTTCGCTTACCTTAGGTACCTTGAGTTGGGCAAAATAAATAGAACTACTGTCCAAAGCCTCTTCTTCAGATGGATCGCTTTTTTGCAATCCAAGGTAATTGTTTATATCTTTTTTAATGGGTGCAGTTGCTCCTGCCTCCTTAACTTTTTTAGTGATGCTGGCGCCTCCTTTTTCTATCCACCAGGTAAGAATACTTTTCTCTTCCTCGCTTAATGGCGGTTTTCCATCAGCTGGCATATACTTTTCGTCTTTCGGATCTAAGTTTACTCTTTTAATCATTTCGCTTTTTTCAGCATGCCCCGCTTCTACAATTACTCCATTTTTGCCACCTTTTAAAAGAGTCAGGTAACTTTCCATGGAGAGCTCACCTTTTTTTTTATTGCTGTTATGACAGTTGCTACATTTTTTTTCCAATATAGGTTGTACCAGGTCATCATAAATAACGGCTTCATTGATGTCCGTTATTTGCTTTTTTATCGCCAGTTTCGCAAATAAAAGATCAGAGGAGATATAACCAGGCCCATGTGTAAGAGTGCCACCAAAATGCCCGGTAAAGCTGATCAGGGCTACCATAATAAACAGGGTTACCAGTAAGGCTTTGCTGGTCTGTAAAAATTTAAGAGATATTTTTTTTATACTTACGAGATATGCAATCGCGGAAACGGTTGCCGTACAAAGTCCGCCCCACATATGAATAGTTAATACATCTTCATTGTAATCACCGTTGAAAGATAAAATATAGCCTGTTGCACAAGCCACAATGGCACAGATTGTTCCGGCTAATAAAGAAAAAGATACAGCAGGTTGTATGGACTGGTATTTTTCCCTGCGACCCAGTACTGCCAATACTACTGCCAACAACAGGAACCCAATCGGCAAATGGACGAGAAGCGGGTGAAACCTTCCAAAAAATATTGCTGCGTCGGATAAGATCATGATTGCAATTCAACAATTTGAGTTTTTTTCGTTCATCTTTAGTTTTTTCAGAGGGAGGTGAGCAATACAATCGAAGTATTGATCACGCCAGCAAATCCTTCACTACCTTCCCGCTCACATCCGTCAGCCTAAACCTTCTTCCCTGGTACTTGTACGTTAGTTTCTCGTGATCAATACCAAACAGGTGAAGCATGGTTGCATGAAAATCGTGCACATGAACCGGGTTTTTAGTGATGTTATATCCAAACTCATCTGTTTCACCATAGGTAAAGCCTGGCTTCACACCTGCACCTGCCATCCACATGGTAAAGCACCGGGGATGATGGTCGCGGCCATAATTTTCTTTTGATAATTTGCCTTGAGAATAAACTGTTCTTCCAAACTCTCCGCCCCAAATCACCAGCGTGTCTTCCAGCAGGCCTCTCTGCTTTAA
Source organism: Chitinophagaceae bacterium (assembly GCA_039921525.1). GTDB lineage: Bacteria > Bacteroidota > Bacteroidia > Chitinophagales > Chitinophagaceae > JADCRZ01. The sequence continues at coordinate 12,279 of JBDSBP010000602.1, forward strand.
ATCTTTTATTAACGCAGCAGTTGCCTGGTCAGTATTTAAACACTGAGGTTTGAGACCGGCAGGCAGGTCGGAATGCTGATCCCAGCCCTGGTGATATAACTGGACAAATTTTACATCTTTTTCTAACAACCTGCGGGCGAGTAAACAATTGGCTGCAAAAGTTCCCGGGTTGCGGCTGTCTTTACCATACATGTCATATACCCAGTCAGGCTCGTCCGACATATCGGTGACCTCGGGTACCGAAGTCTGCATGCGATAAGCCATTTCATATTGAGCGATGCGAGTATTGATTTCAGGATCACCGTACGTATCATGCTGCAACTGGTTTAGGTTTTTTAGATAATCGAGCATCTCCCTTCTGTCTGTTCCGTCATATCCTTCGGGGTTGCTCAAAAACAATACAGGATCTTTACCGGAACGGAACTGCACGCCCTGGTGTTTGGATTCCAGGAAACCATTTCCCCAAAGCCTCGCCAGTAGCGGTTGTCCGCCGGCATTTTTAGACACCAGAACAATAAACGTAGGAAGGTTATCATTATCAGAGCCAAGTCCATAACTTATCCACGAACCAATGGAGGGCCTGCCGGCAATCTGGTTACCGGTTTGAAAAAAGGTGGTGGCAGGATCATGATTGATGGCGTCGGTGTTCATGGATTTTATAAAACACAACTCATCCACTACTTCCGCTGTGTAGGGCATCAATTCACTTACCCATGCGCGGCAGTCTCCATATTGCTGAAATTTAAATAAAGAAGAAGCTACGGGGAAGATTGCCTGGTCGGCGCTCATCCCGGTTAAACGCTGTCCCCTTCTTATGGAGGCAGGTAAATCCTGTCCCTGGTACTTTTCCAGTTGAGGTTTATAATCAAACATATCTAACTGTGATGGACCACCGCTTTGAAAGAGATATACAATGCGTTTTGCCTTTGGCAAAAAGTTGGGAAAGGTTTCTACCCTGGCGGCATCTTCTACCGCCGGATTACCTTTTCCAAATAAGTGGGAAGTACCCAATAAAGAACCCAATGCCATAGCACCCAGTCCCAACGATGTTTTGGTGAGAAAGGCCCGGCGATCGAGTTGTTTTTGTACAATCTCGAGGTCTTTATTAAATGGATTAAAACTTTCTTCGTGATGATGGCACATACATTATCTTTTTGTGATGGTTGCATCCGCGTTCATAATAGTACTTGCCACTACGGTATTGGCGGCAAGTCTATCCTGCGGAAGAGTTGGATCCGTTTTACGCAAACCTGTATTTAACCAACCCTTTGCTTTTGCGATATTGGATTTAAACTTCTGGTATTCTTTTGCTTCAAGTTCTGTCAGCAATTGAAGTTCTTTCGATGTACATGTTCGCCCGGTTAATTTTCTAAAGGCATCAGTGATGGCTGTTTTGATATTTGGTGCTTTGGTCATCTCCTCTCCCATCACTTTAGCTGCTTCCACAAAGGTTGGATCGTTTAGCGTTATTAAAGCCTGTAATGGAGTATTGGTTATTTGCCTTCTTACTATACAACTTGTACGGATGCCTACGTCAAAGGTTGACTGGGTAGGATTAGGCACCGATCTTTTCCAGATCGTGTACATTCCGCGCCGGTAAACATGATCGGTAGAGTCTGGCGTATACACAGCACCGTTAATTTTCCAGAGCCCTTCGGGTTGATAGGGGAATACGCTCGGGCCACCGATTTTATCATTTAATAACCCACTCGCCGCCAGTGCATTGTCCCTAAGCATTTCTCCTGTCAAACGATTGGCCGGACCCCGTGCCAGTAATATGTTCTCGGGATCAATACTTTGAAGGTGATTATTTGTTTTAGAACTTTGCCGGTAGGTTGCAGACATGACCATTTGTTTCATCAACGCCTTCACATCCCAGCCACTTTCCCGGAAATTTATAGCTAGCCAGTCCAATAATTCAGGGTGAGAGGGCATTTCACCCTGGTTACCAAAATCTTCTGAAGTATTTACCAATCCCCTGCCAAACAGCATTTGCCAGTAACGGTTTACGGTTACACGCGCGGTTAAAGGATGTTCCGCGCTGGTGAGCCACTGAGCTAAACCTAACCGGTTACGGGGAAGATTTTTAGGCATGGGTAAAATGCGGCTGGGTACATCCGGCGAAACTTCTTCTTTATGGGCATCATACAATCCACGATCAAGCACATACGCTGGTCGCCGGTGGTTCATTTCCTGCATAATCATCAACTCGGGAACTTTTTCAATACTATCATTTTCTATGGAGCGTATCCTTTTCAGCGTATCCAGCAAAGTTTTTGCCGAAGCAGAGAAGTTTGCGAAATAATAAGATTTCAATAATACTTTTTCTGCGGGTAATAAATTATCCGGTTGTTTAGACAAGATCCCAGCGAATGTTTTTGCATTATATAGTTGTATTATTTCAAGTGAGGAGAGTTCCCGGTTGAAAACCGTGATATCATTGGCTTTACCACCTGCCAGTCCTTTGCCGCGTTCCCAGGCGCCGAACTGAAGTCCTGGTGGATTGTTATCGTAGAAAACAATATCCTTGTAGAGTTTATCCTGGTCAATGGTCGTTTCCATCTCTTCGCCGTTCAAATATATTTTGTATCCACTCGCAGAACTGGAACCATCATAGGTAACGGTCAACTGTATCCACTGATCTCTGGGGATGTCTTTTTTAGTGTACTCAATAATAGCATTGTACGGTGCGGTATGTGCCATTTCCAGTTCCAGCCTGTTGTCTTTTATATTCAGGTGAAATCCGCGGAAATTATATAAGAGGCCCGACGTTCCGCGGTGAAAAATTACGCCGGTGGTAAGCGCTTTGGGAACATTCAGCCAAACACCTACGGAGAAGGGTTCACTACGCTTAAACCTGCCGACCTTATTCAAATTCAACCATATGTCGCCGTCGAATAGCAGGGAATTATTTCGTTCTGATTTTATGAATACAGGTTTTTCCTTTACATTCCCTTCCCGCATCATAATAGCGGTATCCCTGGCATTTAAAATATTTTTTAGCGACAAGTTATTGAGCGGAAAATGCGCCACCATATCATTCGGAAATACCTGGCTACTGTATTTTTTATACATGGCAGTTTGAAGCCATTGTTGAAAATTATTTTCTTCCCCTTGTGTCAACTTTGTTAGTGCAGAAACCTGCTGATTTTCCTTTTGCTTCATCATAGCTACGATCTTTTCCTTTGCGGAATCGGTCAGCAATAAGGTCGGTACGGGCATAGCATTATCCCAGGAAATTTGGCCGGCTTCTTTTACATTATTAAAGAAGCTTGTTAACTGGTAATATTCTTTTTGAGAGATGGGATCGAATTTATGATCGTGGCATTTGGCGCAGCCTATGGTCAGGCCCATAAAAGCTTCCCCGGTAGTATTGGTTCTGTCTGATACATATTCCACGCGGAATTCTTCTTCTACGATGCCACCTTCCATATTCTGCTGGTGGTTGCGGTTGAAGGCTGTGGCAATTAGTTGTTCTCTTGTGGGGTTGGGCAACAGGTCGCCGGCCAGTTGCCAGGTAATAAAATCATTATAATGCAGGTTCTGGTTGAATGCTTTGACCACCCAGTCGCGCCAGGGCGACATATCTCTTAATCTGTCTACGGTATAACCATGCGAATCGGCAAACCGTGCGACATCCAGCCAGTCTACGGCCATTTTTTCACCATAGTGCGGAGAGGCCAGTAAACGATCCACCTGTATTTCATACGCCTTCGGCGACGCATCTTTGAGGAAAAGATCTATCTCATTCAAGCCTGGTGGCAAGCCGGTTAAGTCGAGGCTAAGCCTTCGTAACAGCGTTTCTTTATCGGCTTCCGGCGAAAGCGTTAGTCGTTGTTTTTCGAGACGGCTCTCAATAAAATTATCAATCGGGGTTTTCAACAATATCTTTTCGGTAACCGACGGTAGTTCCGGTTTTTCCGGTTTTATAAAGGCCCAATGTGGTTTGTATTTTGCACCATCGTTAACCCATTTGATGAGGATGGCTTTTTCATTGGCGGAGAGAGTGAGATGTGATTTAGGTTCCGGCATCAGGAATTTGGGATCGGTTGAAATGATCCTTTTAAATAATTCACTCTTACGAAGATTGCCCGGCACGATGGCCCATTTACCCGGGCTTTCGGGCAGTTCCCCAAAAGCTGATTTTTCGAGATCCAGTCTTAAGCCGGCTTTTTGTTTTCCTTTATCAGGGCCATGGCAGGAGAAGCAACGGTCTGACAGAATCGGTTTAACATCCTGGTTAAAATCTATTTTATCCGGAAGGTTTTTGTATGCAATAGCTACATCATCCGGCAGATCGGGTGAGCAGGAGATTAGTAAAATAGAAAGTATACTAAAAAGAAGTATCCTGTTGATCATACAACGGCTTATTTAGCAGGCCAAATTTAAATGGTAAATGTATGAAAATTTGGCTGTATGCCTGAAGGAAACCTGAACCTTTGTTTTAAATACCTGTTTGAAAACATATAAGGTTTATTTTCCGGGTGCAGGCATATCGTGCTTCAAACCTTATAGGTTTGCCAGGTATCCTTCAACAAAATCCATTTTTTATTGTTGCTGGTGAATAGAAGAGGTTAATTATAAAAATTAAAATTACTATGAAATATAATTTATTGGGAAACACAGGCCTCAAAGTATCTGAGCTTTGCCTGGGAACGATGACTTATGGTGGAACAGGCAGGTTTGCTGCTATCGGGAACCTGGGCCAGGAGGCGGTAGATGAGCAGGTAAAAAGGGCTGTGGAGGCAGGTATTAATTTTATTGATACAGCTAATGTATATTCAACCGGTTTATCGGAAGAGCTAACGGGAAAGAGTATCCGCAACCTGGGTTTGAACCGGGAGGATCTCATCATCGCCACAAAAGTAAGAGGAAAGATGGGTGAAGGCCCCAACCAAATTGGGCTAACCCGTAAGCATATAATGCAACAGGCAGAAGAAAGCCTTAAACGCCTCGGCCTGGATTATATCGATCTTTACCAGATTCATGGTTACGATGCCCTGACGCCACTGGAAGAAACACTGCAGGCATTGGACGATCTTGTTCGTAGTGGTAAAGTGCGCTATATCGGTGCCAGTAATCTGGCCGCCTGGCAGTTGATGAAGTCTTTATCGTATTCAACGTATAACAAGGTAGCGAAATTTGTATCGTTGCAGGCATACTATACTATTGCTGGTCGTGACCTCGAGCGTGAAGTAGTTCCTTTGTTAAAAGACCAGAAGACAGGGTTGATGGTGTGGAGCCCGCTTGCAGGTGGCATTCTTAGTGGAAAATACAACCGAAACTCGCAAGCTGAAGAAGGTTCGCGCAGGATTGGGTTTGATTTCCCCCCCGTTAACAAAGAAAAGGCTTTTGATATAGTGGATGTGTTAAAGGGAATGGCAAAAGAAAAGAATGTAACGGTGGCACAACTGGCGTTGGCCTGGTTGTTATATCAGCCGGTTGTTACAACAGTGATTATTGGGGCTAAGAAAATGGATCAATTGGAGGATAACCTGAAATCGGTAGATGTGAAATTTGGTGCGGAGGAATTGCAGAAGCTGGATGAGATAAGTAAGTTGTCGCTTGAGTATCCGGGTTGGATGGTGGATTTCCAGGGTGGGGATAGGAAGGCGTAAAAACCATGAAAAGGGTATTCATTTTTTCCCTCCTTTTTCAACGGGTGGCTGTCCTATCTTCCCCTCCTTTTTTAAGGCTACCGTTAGGACACAAGTTTTTAATGTTTTTCCTGTCATTTCAGTCAAAGCGCCACAGCAACTTCGCATAGTTGCATGTTACGGCGCTTTGAGCTGAAATCTCTACGATGGAGAAAGCTCGCATTGTAGAGATTTCAGGGGGAGCGCGCAAGATATTTTTATTCTGGAAGGTTGATGCGCTTCGCTGAAATGACAAAAAAACGAGTGGCTTAATCGTAAAGTCTTCCATGGAATTTCCTGCACATAATATGAAGATGTGTACTAACGGTATCCTTTTCTAGAGGGGAAGATAGGCAATCACTCCATAACAAAATGCAAAGGGTTAAGGCTCACTTATTTACCTCACATAATATTCTTCACAATCCCCCCATCCACGCGTAGTGCCGCCCCATTAATCGCAGAGCCTTTGCTACTACATACAAATGTTACAAAGTCTGCAATTTCAAGCGGATCTATTAACCGTTGAATTAATGAAGTGGGCCGGTTTTCTACCACGAATCTTTTTTCGGCTTCTCCCTGTTCAACACCGGGGACAACATCCCCAATAAATTTAATTACACTATCTGTTTTAGTAGAGCCGGGAAGAATACTGTTTACCGTTACTTTTGACCCCTTTGTCAATTCTGCCAGGCTACGCGAAATGGAAAGTTGCATAGCTTTAGTGGCGCTGTAATGCGCCATCTCCGGTGCAGGGTTTAAAGCCGATTCACTGGAGATAAATACAATCTTTCCACTGTTGCGCTTCAGCATTTTTGCGAGATGAAACCTGGAAAGCCGGACGCCGCTCATGATGTTCACTTCAAATAATTTATACCAGGACTCATCAGTTTCTTCAAAAAAACCAACCGCTTCATATATGCCGAGGTTATTGACCAGGATGTCAATTTCGGGAAACATCTGTATGGCAGCTTCACAACCCTGGCTGGTTCCAAGGTCTAAAGCCAGCATTAGCAGTTTTGCATCCGGTACAACTTTTCTAATGGCATCTATTGAAGAAGCTACATTGTTTTCGCTTCTGCCATTGACGATCACAGTGGCTTTTTCCCGGGCAAATGATGTTGCTATTTCCTGGCCAATTCCACCAGTGGAACCACTGACTAAGACGGTCTTATTATCCAGTTCTAAATTCATAGTGTGTTTTTTTGTGTCAGCCATCCCCTTTGGGAATTATTATGTTTACTTCATTCGCGGATCTAAATTTCAAACAGAGAACGAACAGATTCAACAAGTGCAGGTATTGAGCTGGTTTCTTTAATACCACCTTTTGCAAGCGCCGCTTTTCCACCACCTTTTCCCCCAAATGGTTCCAGCCATTTTTTTAACAAGGCATCTGCTTTATGTGTGTCCTGGAACTTACTGCTTACCGTTACCAATGCTTTTACCGTACCATCCGTTGAAGAAGCCAGGAAAACGATATCGGCTTCGCCTGTTGCTATTTTTTGATCTGCCGTTTTTTGAACCAGGCCAGCATCCTGGTCGAGTTGCCCGATAAATACTTTGGCGCCATCCGAAGATATTATGTGGTAATATCCTTCCACACTCGCTGCTGTTGCTGGTTTTGCATTGGATGTTCCTTTGGATGTCGCACTTTTTTTGAGTTTGTCGATGTTTGCTAAAAGGTTTTCCGGGCGGGAAGCCATCAAGATATTTACATCATGAAGGATATCGCGGGATGTAGTGATTTGCTGGTAGGCAACCGGACCACTTACCGCTTCTATTCGCCTGATGCCCTTGGCTACACTGGTTTCCTGGTTGATGAGCAACACGCCTATCTCACCTGTTGCCTTCACATGAAGGCCACCGCACAATTCGGCAGATATATCACCAAACTGAACCACTCTTACCGTATCGCCATAATTTTCATTGAAGAGAGCCATGGCACCGGTATCTATTGCAGCCTGGTAATTCATTTCACGGATGTTACCCGTATAATTACTCCAGATCCAATGATTAATTTTTGATTCCACATCTTTTAGTTCACCATCAGTAACAGGCTTGTTGTGTAAAAAATCAAACCGCAATTTTTCATTACTAACAAGCGAGCCTTTCTGTACCACATGATCTCCCAACACCGACCGTAAAGCTGCATGCAAAAGATGTGTGGACGTATGATTTTTAGTGATGTTGATACGGCGTTCGGCATCTACAGCAAAAGCAAGATGATCGCCTGCTTCGATACTACCTTCTTCTACTATTGCTGCATGTAAAAAATATCCCTTTCTTTTTTGGGTATCTTTTATTCGAATGCAGGCGCCTGGTTTATAGGCATTTCCTGTATCTCCAACCTGTCCGCCAGATTCTGCATAAAAAGGTGTGCGATCAAAAACAACGAGGCACTCTTCCCCTGAGGTAACCTGGTCAACCGGTTTGTTCTCTTTGAATAATGCGATAACGGTTCCGGTATCTTCTGTTTTTTCATAACCCGTAAAAACGGTTTTGTTCAAGTGGGCCAATTGACTTTCAATAGAAGTTTGCTGGCCTGTTCCATCCGGTTCTGCTGACTTTCCTTTTAAGCCAGCCCTTGAAATTTCCTGGTGTTTTCTATATTCTTCCTGGTATTTTTCTTTATCAAGTGCCAGGCCTTTTTTGTTTACATAATCGGTAATAACTTCCAGGGGCAATCCATGGGTGGTAACCAGGTCGAAGACAAATTCTCCACTCAGTGTAGTTCCTTCAATTTTTTCTATTTTATCATCCAGCATTTGCAGTCCTGATTTTATAACCGGTGCAAAGTCATTAATCTCGTTGTGAAGTGCACTTAATATGCTATCACGGTTTGTATTAAGATGACCATAGAAATCAGACATCTGAACAATCACTTCTTCCACCACTTCTTTCAAATCAAAGGGCGACTGGCAGGCACGAATGGCGGTGGCAATACTCTTACGGATCAACCGCCTCGGTATATAACCGCGACCATCTTTATCAGGTAAAACGCCCTCTCCTAACAGCATGGTACAGGTTCGCATGTGATCGGTAACCATTCTTTTCTCCCGCTGACTGATCTCATCCGATTGCAAGATCTGCTCTACCCTGTTGAATACCGGCTGAATGGTATCCACCTCGTACAACGAGTTTGTTCCGTTAAGTGCGAGATACATTCGCTCAATACCAGAGCCGGTATCCACGCTTTTCATGGGTAACGGTGAGTAGTGACCGCTTTTATCTTTATTCAATTCCATAAATACGCCGGCGTTCCAGATTTCAATATAACGGTTAACGTCATCGAAATAACCGCCGGGTGTGTACGCAAGGCCAAAACCATCACCGGTATCAAAAAAAACTTCGGTGCAAGGACCGCAAGGACCTGTATCTCCCGCTGGCCCCCAAAAATTGTCTTCTCCTTTTGGTACAATATGATCAGCTGGCATACCTGCTTTTTCCCAAAAACGTCGGGCTTCTTCATCCGGGCCAAGATTAAGTTCACGGTTGCCCTCGTATATGGTGGCAAACAATTTTTCGGGTGGGAATTTGAAATGATTTACCAACAGATCATATGCAAGTGCAATGGCTTTTTCTTTGTAATAGTCTCCAATAGACCAGCTTCCTAACATTTCAAAAAAAGTAAGGTGGTGCCTGTCTCCTACATCTTCAATATCATTCGTTCGTATACAGGGTTGCACATTCGTGAGCCGGGGATAAGGAGGCGTTTCTTCCCGCAGGAAATATTTTTTTAGCGGCGCCATACCACTATTTATAAATAATAACGTGGGATCTTTTTTAGGAATAATGGAAGATCCTTTTATTACCTGGTGATCATGCTTTTTAAAAAAATTTAAAAAAACTTCCCTGATTTCTTTACTCGTAAAATGCTTCACGTTATTTTCTTTTATCATTTATGCTTCTCAAAGGCCTCCCAAATAAGTAGTGCCCTATCCTGGATCTTTTTCCGGAGTTGCAAATATCTTTATAAATATGCGGGCTGACGTATTTTTATAATACTTTTAAATAATTTATAAACAATGGGCCTGATATTGGTACGCCATGCTCTAAACAAACTTAACAGATGAGAAACTTCAACCCTATTTATCTCTTCGGAATCATGATTGTGTTTTCCTGTTTAATTTTTTGTAATGCAGGTCAATCGGTGAAAGATTTAGGTAATTCCGGTATTTTTACGAATGATTCGTTACATAAAGCAGGAAAATACACACTTGTCGAAGCATTCCCAAACTTGAAATTTGACGACCCGGTGGAGTTAACCAGTCCAGATGACAACACCGACCGGGTATACCTGGTAGCTCAAAAAGGAAAAATACTTTTATTGCCTACTCAACCAGACGACAAGGAAGCTCCCGTTTTCCTAGACATCGTTAGCAAAGTGGAAAGCGGCGGCGAAAAGGGACTGTTAGGATTGGCTTTTCACCCGGATTTCAAAACAAATGGTTATTTCTACGTAAACTACACAAGGGGCAAACCCCTGGAAACAGTTATAGCCCGCTTTAAAGTGAGCACATCTAACCCGAACGTTGCAGATCCTGCCAGTGAAACGATATTGCTGCGGTACGCTCAACCGTATGACAATCATAATGGTGGAAAAGTGGCTTTCGGCAATGATGGGTATTTATACATTGCCGCCGGGGATGGCGGCGCAGGCGGTGATCCGGAAAATCGGGCGCAAAACAGGAAAGAATTGCTCGGAAAGATCCTTAGAATAGATGTGAACAAACCTTCCGGTAACCTTCAATATTCCGTACCCATCGACAACCCTTTTGTGGGAAATAACGAAGGTTTCCGCGAAGAAATATATGCCTGGGGAATGCGTAACCCATGGCGTTTTAATTTCGACCGGCAGACTGGTTTGCTTTGGGCCGGTGATGTGGGACAAAATAAAATAGAAGAAGTAGATATTATTGAAAAGGGTGGTAATTACGGCTGGAGATTAATGGAGGCGGATGAATGTTATAAAATGCAACATTGTGATACAACCGGTTTGATTAAACCCATCTGGAGCTACCACCAGGGCGGCGAAACCGGCAACTCGGTTACCGGCGGATACGTTTGCCGGGATAAAAACCTGCCTGATCTGCTAGGTAAATATATTTATGGTGATTACACTACGGGAAATGTTTGGGCGCTGACTTATGTCGGTAAGAAAGCAGTTAAAAATGAATTGATTGCCAAGATTACAAGTGGATTATCTTCTTTTGGAGAGGATAGCAAGAATAATTTGTATTTGCTGGCTTATGGCAATGGTAAGGTTTTTAAGTTGACGGAGGCGAAGTGATTACGAATTAAAAGAATTTTTGGATGTGACAACCTCCCTGACGCCCCTGGCTTAATTTAATAATCCTCTAAATGATAC
>JBDSBP010000603.1:0-4716 GCA_039921525.1 Chitinophagaceae bacterium
AAAAAATCAGGGATGCCGTACTGCAGGAAAGAAGCTGGGAACTATGTTACGAGGGGCATCGTCGCTGGGATCTTTTAAGGGCCGGGAAATACATCACTCGTTTACAAGCCTTTAAAATTCCTGCCGCAGCAAAAAAATTGCTTTATCCTATTCCGCAAAATGAAAGGGATGTTAACGTGGCGCTTACTGAAAATTCAGGTTATTAAAAAATGCCATTATTTATGAAAAAGCTATTTATCTTCTTATCAATAAATGCGTGTTTGTTAGTTGGCCTGCATGCACAAAAACATGCCGTAGTGGTTTATGGAGGTACTCCTTCCGGAGTAGTTGCAGCATTAGCAGCTTCCAGGGAGGGAGCAGAGGTGGTGCTGGCCGAGCAAACCCGCCATGTTGGCGGGATGAATACCAGTGGTATCGGTACCGCTGAAACGGAACACCTGATTGAGCAAACCATATCTGGCCTTCCGCTTGAATTTTATACCCGGTTAGGAAAGAAATATGGAAAAAGCGAACCGGTATTTTATTTTGAATCGCACATCGCGGAACAGGTTTTTAAGGAGATGCTCCAGGAGGCTAACGTAAAAGTAGTCTATGAAGTTTACGTTGACAAGGTCAGCAAAAAAGAGGGCGCTATCAGAAGCATAACCTTAAGCAATGGAAGCATTATCAGTGGAGACGTTTTTATTTACGCATCGTATGAAGGAGACCTGATGGCCAGGGCAGGTGTATCGTATACCTATGGACGTGAGGGCATCAAAAAATACAACGGACCACTGGCGGGCATCCGGCTTTTAGACAAGCCCATTGATGTTTCTCCCTATGATGATAAAGGAAATCTTTTGCCAGGCTTTGTTATGGCAAATACCCTGGTAAATGGTGAAGCCAGCAAACGGGTGATCGATTACAATTTTCGTTTGATGATGTCTACAAACGAAGGAAAGGTTCCATTCCCGGCTCCCGCCAAATATGATCCGCAAAGATTTATCACCCTGAAAAGACTACTTATAAAGCACCCCGAAACAAAGCTGTTAGATATCATTGACAGGTATTCCTGGAATTATCCTCCCGATAAATATGAAACAAACAACAAACAGAATGCAGTCATCTCCCTCAGGCTATTCGGCGGAAACACGGAATATCCAGATGCAGGGTATGAAAAACGCAAGCTCATTTACCAGGATCATAAAGACTGGACCCTGGGTTTATTACATTTTTTATTGAATGACCCATCTGTTCCAGCAGCGTTGAAAAAAGAAACCAGTCAATATGGATTGGCAAATTAACGAGGGAAGAATCTGGGAGAAGGTGAACCAACCCTATGAGATTGCTTGTCGGATCATTACACCTAAAAAACAGGAATGCACTAATCTTTTAGTGCCGGTAGCGGTCTCCGCATCGCATGTAGGCTTTTGTTCCATCAGGGTAGAAGCAACCTGGATGCAACTGGGACAAGCCGCGGGCATAGCCGCAGCTATGGCTGCAATAAACAACAGACCCGTACAGGCAATTGATATCAAATCACTTCAACAAAAGCTACCGGCAGGTGGTGTAATACTTAATCGTGATGTTAGGGAATGGAAAACGGATGACAAGCTTTAGTTGCTGTTCAAAAATCAATGATCGATTGGCAATCTGTCGCATCAAAGCAGGGTCTGACCGAAAAATGAACTATTTTTGGGTAGACTTCCGAAGTCTTTGAGACTTCGAAAGTCTAGATTTGTGAACCTCTATTTCAGACTTTCGAAGTTTTACAAACTTCGGAAGTCAGATACAACTTTCCCAATTACCATAATTTTCGACCAGCGAACACGGCTATAAGCTTTAAATGTTCCGCCTTAATACTAGTGTCATGTCAAACATAAACTGTCGGTTATTTTGGCTATCAGCTATCAGCAGTCAGCTATCAGGAAAACAATGCTAGAATTAGTTTCCTCCTGATAGCTGATAGCTTAAGGCTGATAGCCAAAGCGTACAGCAAAATTATTCTTAACAGGAACCACGTAAAATAGCTGGTAACCCATGCGGTTGAGTTTCACAGGAAAGATATTATTCCGTTTAGCTGTTTTTAGACAAACATTTAACGCTCTAAATAAGTTTTCCAGTTTAACTACTTTTATAACAACCCTGCTTCATCACTTATAATTATATTTGCTACATGAAAACGCTTATTATCGTTGCTGTTCTTACTGGTTGTATGAGCTTTATTTTTTCGAAGCAACCAGCACCAGGCCAGGCAGATAAACATTCTTCGGGTTCCGCAAAACTTATTACCGGTGCCGAACAAACGGAAAAATATATTCCCTACCTAAAAGGCAAACGGGTGGCGATCCTTGGCAACCCTACTTCGGTAATCGGTAAAAGACATTTGGTAGATAGCCTGAAGGCAAGGGGAATCAATATTGTAAAGGTATTTGGCCCTGAACATGGCTTCAGGGGTAATGCAAGCGCTGGCGTTGCCGTTGCCGATGAGAGAGATTCAGCTACCGGCATTCCTGTAATTTCTTTATATGGACCGAAAAATAAACCCAGTAAGGAAGATATAGCTGATGTGGATGTAATGATCTATGATGTACAGGATGTGGGATGCCGCTTTTATACCAACATTAATGTGCTGGCACGGTTAATGGAAGTATGCGCCATAAATGGAAAAGAAATGCTGATCCTCGACCGTCCCAATCCTAATGCATACCTGGTAGACGGGCCCATTTTGGATATGTCGAATAAGTCTGGCATCGGTATGTTTCCAATCCCTATCAGTCATGGCTTAACGATTGGTGAATTTTCACAGATGCTGAACGGTGAAGGATGGCTGGCCAATAAAGTGAAATGCAAAATAAAGATTATCACCGTTGCAAATTATGATCACAATACGTATTATGAGTTACCGGTAAAACCCAGTCCTAACCTGAATACGCAACAATCAGTGATGCTCTATCCTTCCACTTGTTTATTCGAAGGCACCATTCTTAACCTGGGCCGTGGAACATATTATCCGTTTACAGTACTGGGAAGCCCGGACCTTAAAGGTAAATATCAATTCTCCTTTACGCCTGTTTCCATCAAAGGAATGAGTGAAACACCGCTTCATATGAACCAGGTCTGTTACGGGCTGGATCTTCGGAACTATGATATCAAAGCATTGATAAAAACCAAACAGGTAAACCTTCGCTGGATGATGGAACTTTATAAAGCGTATCCTTATAAAGAAAAATTCTTCGACTCTAAAATAAGCAAAGAGATGGGTAATATTGACAGACTGGCTGGCGTGAAAGAATTCCGTGAACAAATTATTACCGGAGTACCCGAAGCGACAATCCGCAAAAGCTGGGAGCCTGGGTTGAGCCAGTTTAAAGAGATGAGGAAGAAATATTTGTTGTATCCGTGATTATATTATTTGTTTCAATAATATTTTAACGTTACAAATGCCCTGTTCCACCTGGCGCATGTACGATTTTATTTTAATACCCGTCAACAATAATCAAATACTTATCAAGGCGATCAGGGCGGGGGCAAGCCCTGCCCCTACAAAACAATTCATTCACGCGAGCCACTATCTCTTATCCCACCAAACCTTCGAAACATACGTATCTCCATTCGTCATCCTTGCCGCAGCAGCTTTATAATTCTCCGTATTCAACAAGGCCTCACGCGAAGAATAAAGAGTACGCCGGGGAATGGTTCCACTAGTTGAACCCGCAAACGGACCAGGTTTCAGCGCCGGGTAACCCATCCTTCTCCATTCAATAAAAGCTTCATAAGAACGGCCAAATAACTGGATCCATTTCTGAGTACCTATCTTATCAAGCTTCTGTTCTTTAGTAAGTCCGGTAAAAGAAAGCTGGGCAGTATAGTTAGCTGGAACGATGGTTATGATATATGGCTCCTGTGCCAACGCAGCCTTTACGCCATCCTGGTAAAACCCCTCCGCCTGGTCAACGGTAGCTCCCCATCCTTCCAGCGCAGCTTCCGCTTTATAAAAGGAAACATCAGAGAACGACATCACCATACAAGGAATAGCAGGACTATATGATCTGTTAAAAAATGTAAGTGTAGAAGCCGTAGAGTAATCATCTTTAATAATGGTTTTCAACAGATCATCGGTAAGCGCTACACCAATGCCTTTGTATGCCGGTATTCCTGCGCGCACGGAGTTTACCGTAGGCTGTACAAGACGCGGCAGGCGTGGATCACTGGTAGATACCAGTTTGGTAACGAACGCTTCTGCCAGGTATTTAAGATCGGGGCTGCCGGCAAGGAAATGGTTCAATACCGGGTGTACATTATCGTTAGTAGCATTGTTAAACGTAGGGATAGTAGCATTATCACTATTGCTTTGCAATAAGGGTTGAGCCATAGCCTCCGTAACGGTTTTTTGAGCCAGGGCTGCATCGGCATAACGGACACGCATACCCAATCTTAATTTAAGAGAGTTCGCATATTTTTTCCATTTAACAACATCCCCTTTGTAATAAAAATCAGCGCTGCCATAACTGGCATCCGTTGCGTTTAGCTGCGCCATGGCCGCATCGATATCCGTGATCAGGGATTTGTAAATAGATTGCTGGGGATCAAAAACCGGTTTTGTATTTACATCCGCACTCCCTAAGGCTGTCTGCGAATAAGGAACATCTCCAAACATATCTGTGAGCCGCTGCCATACAGATATCTCAACGATCTTTGCGATAGCAAGTTTTGTTCTGCCCAAAGGATCCGTTT
>JBDSBP010000604.1:0-3787 GCA_039921525.1 Chitinophagaceae bacterium
TGAAACATACGACTGCAAACATGGGCAGAATAACCAGGGGAGCAGCCATGGCCATAAAATCCAGGGCATTACTTTATGCCGCAAGCCCTTTAAATAATCCAACAAACGATATCGCTAAATGGCAACAGGCCTCCGATGCCGCGAAAGCAGTCATAGACCTTAACCAGTACGTGCTGTTTCCTGATTATAAATCAATGTTTTTGGCTGCTACGATATATAATACTGAAATGATCTGGCAAAGGCCGTTTAATCTTGCTATTGAGCCCGAGAATGTTTTTGTTGAACTGAGCCAATATCCCAATGGCTATGGCGGATTTGCCCAGGTTCACCCGTTACAAAATATTGTAGATGATTATGAAACATTGAACGGTAAACTTCCCAGGAACGATCCTTCGTACAACCCCCAGAACCCATATGTTAATCGCGACCCCCGTTTTTATGCTAGTATTTTATACGATGGAGCTCCATTCAAAGGCCGGGAAGTTGAAACATTTCTTCCCAAGGGGCAGGACTCAAATGAAGGTACTTCTCAACCCTGGAATTCTACCCAAACAGGTTATTATCAAAGAAAATTCCTCGATGAGTCCATTACTAATCCAGGTGGTACCAATATCGGAAGCACTCCCTGGACCTTTATTCGTTTTGCGGAAGTATTACTCAATTATGCAGAAGCAAAATTGAACCTGGGTGATGAGACTACCTGCAGGGAATATATCAATAAAATAAGAAGCAGGCCAAGCGTCAATATGCCACCAGTTACCGAAACCGGTGCGGCCCTGGTTGCGAGGCTTCAAAATGAACGCAGGATTGAACTGGCGTTTGAAGACCACAGGTGGTTTGACGTACGTCGGTGGAAAATTGCCCCCGTAGTTCTGAATATCCCGGGCAGGAGAATGGCAATTACTAAAGATGCATCAGGAAAAAAAACGTATACGGTGGTAGATTTTCAACCCCGTGCATTTGCCGAAAAGAATTATTTGGTACCGATACCTCAATATGAAATATCCAAGAATAACAAGTTGGTTCAGAACCCCGGCTACTAGGTAATAACATTACGCAGGTTCAGGCAGTGCAGGTTGCTGCATATCTTTTTTACTGTTTTTTTTAATTATAGCTTTCAATTAACCATTAACACAGATGAATAGACGCAGAATTGTTTGCAGTAGTTTATATTTGATATTTAGCCTTTTCCCGGCTTTTAGTCTACCTGTCGGGCCACTTCAAAATGTTGTTAAAGATAGTTTGCCCAACGTTCTGCCAGCCAATCGTGCTGACCTGATTGAAAGCAGTTTCAGAAACCAGGCTCTGTTCCAATTCAGTGTTCACCAATTACCTGATAACCTTACAGCATGGCAGGATTATAAGTCAGCACTTAAAAATAAGATCATTGAAAAAGCAGGTATTGTAATAGATCACCAGCTGCCTTTAGATATGAAGGAAACAGGGAATGTAAAACTGGACGGTTACACCATTAAAAATATAGCCTTCCAAACACGTAAGGGTGTTTATACAACAGCTAACCTTTACGTTCCGGAAGGCAAGGGGCCGTTTCCTGCTGTAATTACCATGCACGGTCATTGGCCGGCCGGCCGCCTGTTTGAACAGTTCCAGGCTATCGGTCAAACCCTGGCCCTTAACGGGTATGTATGCCTGAATATTGATGCGTTTGGGGCTGGTGAAAGAACTACCATTCATGGTAAAGATGAATATCATGGTGCCAACCTTGGATCATCATTGATGAATATAGGTGAATCATTAGTTGGATTCCAGGTTTCTGATAACATGAGGGGGGTGGACCTGCTGAACTCACTGCCTTATGTGGATGCGGGCAAAATCGGGGCTACAGGAGCGAGCGGAGGAGGTAATCAGACTATGTGGCTGACTGCCCTGGATGAGAGAATCAAGGCTGCTGTGCCGGTAGTAAGTGTGGGTACTTTCGAGTCCTATATCATGCGTTCAAATTGTATTTGCGAGCTGTTGCCGGATGGTTTTACATTTACCGAAGAAGCGGGCGTACTGGCCCTTGCAGCGCCGCGTGCTATAAAGATGTGCAACATCGTCAAAGACAATCCTACATTTTTATCGTCTGAGATGCTTCGCACCTTTAATAATACCCGGCCGATCTACAAGTTGTACAACGCTGAAAACAATCTTAGCAATATGGTTCTGGATAAAACCCATGGATACTGGCCCGAAAACCGGGAGGCAATGCTTGGATGGTTTGACCTGCACTTAAAAGGAGTTGGCTCAGGGGCACCCAAAAAAGAAGTGCCATTTGAAACGTTAGCAAACGAAAAGCTGATGGTTTATCCGAAAGGTAAAAGGGACACCGCAGTTGAAACAATTGAAGGCTATGCTAAAAAAAGGGGAAGTGAATTAAGAACCATTTATTTAAATACTCCGGCTTTCAATGCTATTCAGAAGAGAAAAGAGCTGCGCGATATTTTAAGAACAAATGAGCAGTCGAAGCTAAGAAAATTGCATACCTATACAAGCATGTCTGGCTGGGATCGCCTGGCGTTGGAAACGACTGATGACAAGTTGATTCCTCTTTTACATATGGCCCCGGCTAACAAATCGCAGGGTTATATGATTATTTCAGATCCGGGCGGAAAAAAGAATATCTCTTCCGGCATAGTAGACGAATTAAAGAAAAAAGGCTTTGGAATTGTTCTCGTCGATTTATCCGGGACAGGCGAAGCGGCATCAAACGAAACTCCCAGGGATAAAAGCATGGTACTGCACACACTTTCGCGCGCGGAGTTATGGTTAGGAAAGACGATGCTGGGTGAATGGGTAAAAGAGCTGGGGCTGGTAACTGATTTTTTAAAATCAACATTCAAAGCGGAGAAAATAGGAATTGATGGCCGGAAAGAAGCGGGCCTTGCCGCTATGTTATTGTGTGCCACAGAAGGGAATGGTGATTTTATAATCATGCGGGAAGCTCCGTTGAGTTACCTGTTTGATAACCGTGAATCGGTGGATTATTTCAGCATGGCCATTCACCTTCCGGGTTTTTTGAATTGGGGTGATGTGTCTCTTGCAGCTGCATTAAGCGGCAAACATGTTACTTTCATTAATCCCGTGACCATGTCCGGTCGCGCAATTAACGGTAGCCGGTTAGCCGACTATCAAAAAGAATTTCAAAAGATAAGGAAAATGACCAAGCAAGAAGGAGAAACAATTTTCAATTAAACGGATGATAAAACTTAATAACAAACCATGAAAAATAAACGAAGAGAGTTTTTAAAATTTGCCGGCTTAACCGGACTTACTGCAGCCAGCGGACTTAAAGGACTTGCCGCAGAAGCCGGTACACCGAGTACAGGCCGGGCCCCTGCAAAAGAGTATAGCCAGCAATTCAATATGTGTGGCTATGCTGCCCCTAAATTAGACGTCGTCAGAATTGGTTTTATCGGGCTTGGCAACAGGGGCCCGGCCCATCTTGCACAGGTTAGTATATTGGAAGGAGTAGAAATAAAGGCATTATGTGATTTAAGGCAGGACAAGATAAATATAGCCCAAAAGCGAATTGAAAAAACCGGATTCAAGCCCGACATTTATACCGGAAAGGAAGACTGGAAGAAATTGTGTGAACGTACAGACATCGACCTGGTATACATTGCTACTCCATGGGAGCTTCATACCCCCATGGCGGTGTATGCAATGAATCACGGTAAACATGTATGTGTAGAGGTGCCTGCAGCAAAAACGCTGGAACAGTGCTGGGAGCTGGTAGAAACGTCAGAGAAAAATAAAAAACACTGCATGATGATGGAGAATGCCT
>JBDSBP010000605.1:0-5908 GCA_039921525.1 Chitinophagaceae bacterium
GTTGGTTGTAATTGCAATGATGTTATCGGGGTTGGGCATGGGTATGATGATACCGAATACCAATATGTGGGTAATGAAAATTGTTCCTCCTGAAATCCGGGGAAAGGAAATTGGAAAGCTTACCACATTCTGGTTCCTTGGCCAGTTCTTATCTCCGATTATCATTTTCCCTATTTTAAACAGTATATCCCTTTCTTCTACCTTTTTGCTGGCTTCAGGATTTCTCTTTCTGATGTCAATCGCTTTCCTGATTTTTCATTTCAACAAATTTGGAAAAACTCTTACTCAGTAAGCGGATATAAAAGCCTTTTGTAAGAATGAGCTTCCCTATAACTACCTGTGGCCATGAGACCTTCAAACCTGTCATGTGCGTTTTACAGCAGCATCAGGAGCAGAATAGGCTAATATCCTGCCTGATTTATGCAGTAGATATATTTCTGCAGCCGGGTTTAAACTCATTACATTATGAAAATGTTTTTCTACTTCAATTTTGTTCACGCGATCATACACAATGGCTGTGTGTCTTCTGCAATCTGTTTTGCCACACTTGCGTTTAACCGTTGATTCGTTTCTTCAAAATAAGAAACAACGGTTTGGCCTGCAATGAAAATGTATATACTGTCAAGTGTAAGTATAATGGGCAGAAAGATGGAAAATATTTTACTGTATAATTGACTTTCTTTCCCTTTGTATTGTCTACAAAAGGATCTTTCAAAGGCTTTAAATTATTACAATCGTTACGCCCATGCGCATGAATGATGATTATGTAAAAGCCATTAGTCACATAAAAAATATGGAAAAATTTAAAAATTAAATATTATGAAATAATTATTATGGTTAGAAGTAATTAAAATTAGCCTGGCAGTTATAAGCCCTAAAAAGAACGATGAACTGAAACAAAAATATCCGGGGTATGTTTATATCAGCACCAAAGCATCTGCAATCATTACGGAAATATTAAATCAAAACTAAGCATCATCAATATTGATCAATTGCCTGGCAGAAGGAAACGGTTTTAAAATATACTGGCCGTTTTTATCATACAATTTAAGTTCACCGTTTTCTAAGCGAACTGAATATTTAAGTTGTATCCCGGAAATGGATAAATGCTTGCTATGTTCCTGAAACTCCGCAAGGTTATCTGCTTTAGGTGCATCAAATGATAATACTGCAGGAACTTTTGCTTTATCAAACAATTTCTTCCTGCACTTCAAACAGTAACCTTCTTTTACTTCAGTATAACAACCTAAACAATTCATCATCTTCTGGTTTAACTGTGATAGAACCTATTGTATCATGCTGTGTAGTTAATAATAGCCTGGTAAAATCGTCATGCTCATCAATCTTGTATAACCGGCACTGGATATCTTTAGTAATTCCCTCAGAAAGAAGTCCATAAAAAAAAGAAAACAACTTTTCTGACCTATATTCTTTTTGTGTTTTGGGCAGCGTTAAACTAACCGGTGGGTTTTGTTTATCGGCAAAATACCCGTTGTCATATTGAAACAAATAGTGGCCATTTTCATTTTTCTCAATGCTGCCGGCAAGCACACCATTATTGTAGACATGCCCTTTCATTTATCTAATTTTCTGATATCAATAGTTATTTCAAGGCCCAAAACTTCCAGTAGTTTATTGAGCGTATCAATGGATGGATTCCTTTTCCACCCTCAATAAGATAGATTGTTTTTGAAGTATTACCCGTCATTTCGGCGAGATCTTCTTGCATTTCATCGGTACCGCTGAATTTAACGCTCTATCTATTTGATAATTCTTTTCTTTCGAGTTGGATTATAAACCTCATTGCTCAATGCGACCTTCGTTTCCATTGTTTTACCCATTGTTAGGTTAGTTTGGTTTTTTCGTTGGAGCCCTCCTGTAAACTATGTTTGAAATAGCGCCTGGAGCCACGAAGTGCCCGGTGATAGTGTAAAAATAAAATGGCCTGTCTTTTATTGAAAATATAGTTGTCTGACTACAAGTAAACCAAAGTGATATATTGAATCATAAACGTACAGTAGATGTCCGTTATTGAACACCCTGACAGGCTTGTTTCCTTTTTTATAGGCACATCCACGAATGGCATACATGTTGGTGATTTGCCTACAACTAATTAAAGAACGATGATCCGTCACTTTTTTCACTTAGCCTGGCGTAACCTCCTGAAGAGAAAATTTTATAGTTTTATAAATATCGGCGGGCTGGCCATAGGGATGTCGTGTTGTATACTCATCACCTTATATATACAGCAAGAGCTTTCCTATGATAACTACCATATCAAAGGCGATCGTATTTACCGGGTGTTGCAGACTTTCCGGAGCGTGCAACAGGGTGAAACGGTAACGACCCCGACTCCAGAAGATTACCAGGTTTGGGGTTGCGCTCCGGTCGGGCCTGCGCTGCAGGCTGATTTTCCTGAAATTGAGAAAGTGGTGCAGTTCATGAGCCCCGCCAGTTTGTTGCTGCAACATGGCGAAAAACGTTTTCAACAGGATAACCTGCTCGTCATTGATTCAACAGCATTTGATGTATTCAGCTGGAAAATGCTCTCTGGCAATCCGCATTCGGCTTTAACTTCGCCCAATAGTATAGTACTCACCCAGACCGTTGCCAGGAAGTTTTTTGGCAATGATAATGCCGTAGGCCAATTGCTACGGGTGAATAACCAGGAAACTTTTATAGTTACCGGTGTAATGGAAGATGTTCCACCTAATTCCCAGTTCACTTTCAATGGGCTCATTTCTATGACGACAACAAAAAAATGGCGATCAGATATTTTTGATTGGTGGGGATATGTTGACTTTTATACTTACCTGCAAATCAAAGAAAACGCCGATATTCAATCATTGCAGGAAAAAAGTTCGGCTTTTGTCAAAAGACATAATGCCGAAGACAAAGGGTATGCAATCTCTTTTGAAAAAATGAGAGGTGCTTACCTGCATTCCGTTGCAAGCAGACAGCCAGGCCCTACCGGAAGCCTGTTAAATGTATATTTGTTTTCGTGTATTGCTGTTTTTATCATGCTCATTGCCTGCATTAATTTCATGAACCTCTCCACCGCGCGTTCGCTGGAGCGGGCTAAAGAAATAGGTGTTCGAAAGGTGCTGGGAGTAAAGCCCTCCAGCCTGATGTGGCAATTTCTTATTGAATCCGTTCTAATATCGCTTGCAGCTGCTATTATTGCACTCGTGCTGGCACAGACAGGTATCCCATTGATCGGAAAGTTGTCAGGCAAAGACCTTTCTTATGCAAATTTTTTCACTCCCCTGTTAATAGCCTGCATGGCCGTGTTTGCTGTTGTTGTCGGAATAGTTGCCGGTATTTATCCTGCCTGGTTCTTATCGGGTTTCAAGGCCATAGGTGTGCTGAAGGGTAAATTCAACGCTACGGGTGAAGGCATTCCAATTCGCAAAGCACTGGTTGTTTTTCAATTTACTTTATCCATAGCGTTGATTGCAGGCACCACTATTGTATATACCCAGTTGAAATATGTAAACAGTCATGACCTCGGATTTCAGAAAGACCAGATGGTGATCCTTAATTTTGAAGGCGATGATAAAGTGCGGCAAAATATTGAAGCTGTTAAAAATGCGATTGCCGATCAAAGAGGGGTAGTTGCGGTAGCAGCATCCCGCGCGGTTCCCGGCGAGTTTCTACCAAATGCAGGTACCCAAATCCAAA
The DNA here is from genome assembly GCA_039921525.1 of Chitinophagaceae bacterium. Classification (GTDB taxonomy): domain Bacteria; phylum Bacteroidota; class Bacteroidia; order Chitinophagales; family Chitinophagaceae; genus JADCRZ01. The sequence goes on from JBDSBP010000605.1 coordinate 3,682, forward strand.
CGCCGGCGGGACAAATGGCCAACCAGGTACCTCTTATATATGAAATAGATTTTGATTTCATTTCCACCTATCATATCCCGGTTGTTGCAGGGAGGACGTATTCACGCTCCTACCTTACAGACAGCTCACAGGCCATGGTCATCAATGAGGCAGCAGCAAGGCTGTATGGATATGCACGTCCGGCAGATGCAGTCGGCAAAAAGTTTGCCCAATGGGGAAGAACAGGAACCGTTATTGGCGTAGTAAAAGATTTTAATTTCCGGTCACTTCATCAGGCCGTGGAACCGCTGACTTTGAGATTCGGCTATCCAAATAGTCTCAACCGGATCTCCATTTCCATCAAAGGCGATAACATCCCGGCCACGCTTGCACAGTTAAGAATAATCTGGGATAAAATGGCGCCGCAGCGCCCTTTCTTATATCAATTTCTCGACGAATCATTCAGTGCGCAATATAATGCCGATCAGCATTTTGGACAATTGTTCACATTCTTTTCGTGCCTGGCTATATTCATTGCCTGTCTGGGCCTGTTTGGCCTGTCTACCTTCATGGCGCAACAACGTGTTAAGGAAATAGGCATCCGTAAAGTATTAGGTTCGTCAGTAAGAGGCATCGTAATGCTCTTGTCAAAAGATTTTATTAAGCTCATACTCATCGCCATTGTTATTGCAATCCCGCTTTGCTGGTGGGCGATGAATATTTGGTTGCGGGGTTTTGCTTACCGCATTACCATCGGACCGATAGTATTCATTGAAGCAGGAACGATTGCCCTGGCAATCGCATTTGCAACCATCGCCTGGCAAGCCATTAAAGCGGCCCTCGGTAACCCAATACAATCATTGAGAAATGAGTGAACATTATCAGTTGCACGCATTTTTAAAGCTTGCATTTAACAGCTATCGTCGGGTTAAGCATGAAATAAGTCATCAGCTGTTAACACATGGAAGGTCACAAAAGCAGCTATGGCAAACCCGGTAAGGAGTTTGAGAACGGGATAAATAAATAATTTAAAATGGACACTCTTAATTTTTAATTCAAAACTTTAAACTAGCAATCGTGTTTAAAAATTATTTCAAAACCGCCTGGAGAAATGTAATCAAGCACAAGCATAGCTCACTGATAAATATTGCAGGATTAGTTGTAGGCTTTTCGGCTTTCCTTATGATCTTTTTAGTGATCAGGTACGAAAAGAGCTTTGATATTTTTAACAAAAATGCCAACGAAATCTATCGCGTGGTACGGGTTGGTAAAAACCCGGTAAACCGTGAATATAGAACAGGAGTTCCCGCGCCGGTGACGTCTACGATTCGGCATGATTACCCGCAATTAAAAAATGTCGCCGCCATCTTAAACTCCGGCAGCCAGCAAATAAATATAACAGCGCCTGATGGATCTGTTCTCAAGAAATTTAAAGAAGCCAAAGTCTTTCTAGCGGAGCCACAATTTTTCCAAATGTTTGATTTTGGTTTAGCCGAAGGCGATATAAAAACGGCGATCAGTGATCCTAACACCGTATTGCTTACTAAAGATGTTGCTTCAAAATATTTTGGCGACTGGAAATCAGCATTAGGAAAATCGATAAGCATGTTTGGGCTTCCGATCAAAGTAACAGGTATTCTTGATAACCCGCCATCCAATACTGATTTTCCTTTAGGCATCGTTGTTTCGTATGCAACATTTGTGGCCAATTCCAGGAGCGATGATTGGGGCAGCATTGACGATGATAACTATTGCTTCGTGCAGCTACCTGCCAATCTTGCTCAAAATAAATTTCAGCCATTATTAAACAATTTTGTAAAAAAATATATAACACCCGTAAATCCTGGTTATGATCTTTCGCTTCAGCCATTAAACGATATCCATTTTGATGAACGCTTTGGTAATTTCATTGGTCGCACCTTCAGTAAGGATTTAATCTTTGCGTTAAGCCTCATTGCGGTTTTTCTGTTAGTGATTGCATGCGTTAATTTTATAAATTTAACTACAGCACAGGCTTTCAATCGTGCTAGAGAAGTTGGTGTAAGAAAAGTTCTGGGCAGTAACCGAAAGAACTTGATAATACAATTTCTCGGCGAAACTGGTATTACGGCTGCGTTGGGAGTGATCGGCGCTTTAATAGTTGTCTTTCTATGCCTGCCTTTAATTAATCAACTACTGGATGTTCATATTTCGACTGCTATTTTGTTCAATGTAAAATTTATATTCTTTATCCTGTTGGTCTTTTTGC
>JBDSBP010000606.1:0-5499 GCA_039921525.1 Chitinophagaceae bacterium
GACGGCTGATAGCTAAACTCATACCTCATACCTCATACCTCATACCTGACACATATATCTCGCCGACCATATTGGCGGGCACTACCCACGCATCAAATTCTTCGGGAGTTAGGTATCCAAGTTTTACGGCCATCTCTTTTAATGTTGTTCCTTCTTTGTGCGCTTTCTGCGCAATTTCTGCGGCTTTATAATAGCCGATCTTCGTATTAAGAGATGTTACCAGCATTAAAGAATTGTCAACATGCTTTTTTATATTAGCTTCTATTGGTTCAATACCAACGGCACAATGTTCATTAAAACTTACACAGCCATCTCCCAACAACCTGGCAGAATGAAGAAAATTATAGATCATTAAAGGTTTGAAAACATTTAATTCGAAATGACCGGAGGCACCTCCAATGTTAATTGCAACATCATTACCCATCACCTGGGCAGCTATCATAGTAAGGGCTTCAGATTGCGTGGGATTCACTTTCCCCGGCATAATGGAAGACCCGGGTTCGTTATCAGGAATATGGATTTCGCCTATGCCTGAACGTGGGCCTGATGATAACATGCGCACATCATTGGCGATCTTCATCAGACTTACCGCAACTGTTTTTAATGCGCCATGAGCCTCTACAATAGCATCATGCGCGGCAAGTGCTTCGAATTTATTGATAGCAGTAATAAATGGCAGACCGGTTAACCGGGCTATATGAGCAGCAACATTTTCTGAATAGCCAGGTGGAGTATTTATCCCGGTTCCTACTGCTGTTCCGCCAAGAGCAAGCTCCGATAAATGAGATAAGGTATTTCTTATAGCTTTCAACCCATGATTTAACTGAGATACATAACCGCTTATTTCCTGTCCTAGAGTTATCGGGGTAGCATCCATAAAATGCGTTCTGCCGATCTTGACTACCTTCATAAACAGCCTGCTTTTTTCGGCAAGGGTATTTCTTAATTGTTCGATACCAGGTATGGTTACTTCAGCAAGTATTTTATACGCCGCAATATGCATGGCTGTTGGAAAGGTATCATTGGAAGACTGTGATTTATTTACATCATCATTAGGATGCAGGAATTTCTCTTTGTCTGTAAGCTGTCCTCCTTTTATTACATGACCACGATAAGCAACAACCTCGTTTACGTTCATATTACTTTGAGTGCCACTGCCGGTTTGCCATACTACTAATGGAAAATAGGCATCCAGTTTCCCTTCAAGAATTTCATCACATACCTGGCCGATAAGGTCAGATTTTTCTTTTGATAAAACACCGGCTTCCATGTTGGTCAGGGCGGCTGCTTTTTTCAGGTAGGCAAAGGCACGAATAATTTCCTTCGGCATCCTGTTTATGTCCTGGGCAATTTTAAAGTTTTCTAAACTACGTTGTGTCTGTGCTCCATAAAGAGCATCAATAGGAACCTTCACTTCACCCATGGTGTCTTTTTCTATGCGATAGTCCATGTATATATTTGTTAATGGTTAATTGTTAATTATTAATGGTGCACTTTCTTCCACATGGCTCATACCTGGTAGCTATTTTCCGGAGAAATTGGGTTTTCTTTTTTCCAGGAAGGCGGTAACTCCTTCTTTCTTATCTTCGGTTTTAAAGCAATCACTGAAACACTGTACTTCTATGTCATAACCGTTGGTAGAATGATCAAAGACGGCATTGACAGACTCTATGCATTTAGAGATAGCAACGGCGGGCTTCTCATTAATAAGTGAAAGAAGCAAGATCGCTTTGCTCATTAGTTCTTCTTGTGGAACCACATAATTGACCAAGCCATATTGCAGCGCCGTACTGGCATCAATGAGTGTTGCAGACATTAATAACTCCATGGCGCGTCCTTTACCGATTAACTGCGTTAAACGTTGTGTGCCTCCGTAACCTGGGATCAATCCTAAATTCACTTCAGGTTGACCAAATTTAGCATTTTCAGAAGCAATCCTAAAATGACAGGCCATGGCCAATTCGCAGCCGCCACCTAGTGCAAAGCCGTTAACGGCAGCTATGATCGGCTTAGGCGCGTTTTCGATCCTGAATAATAAATCCTGCCCTTTCTTTGCCAACTCTCTTCCATCTCCCTGCAATTGCAAAAATTCATTTATGTCTGCGCCGGCAACAAATGCTTTTGATCCCGAACCCGTTATGACTGCCGATCTTATATTTTCATCATTATAAATTTCATCAATGGCAAGGCCCAATTCTTCCATTACCATTTTGTTTAAAGCATTTAATTTGTCCGGCCGATTTAGAGAGATAATAAAAATGGAGCTTTCTAGACGGGTGATAATTGTCTGGTACATGCTTAAAAATATTTAATAATCAATTCGTTTTTCAAACAGCTTTTATCATTATGTAAAAGTAGTAAATGATTTGCGCTATCAATATATAGTCTCTAATCCAGCCTTTGTTTGAATTATATGTTTATATCATCTACTGAATTCAGCCTTTTGTTTGCGGATATCCTCTTCTATCAAAGAACTTACTTTATCGTTACCCTTCTCAAACAGGAATATCCTGGTGCCGAATTCTCTTGCCATCGGGTTACTTATACTATCAATTAAACGGAATCGTTTAAATTGATGAAATACGCTATCATCCTTGCCGGGTTGATTTCCGGCGACAAGTAAAATATTTTTTACCTGGTACGTGTCTGGCATCCAGAATAAGAAACTCGCATTATCGGTATTCGCCTGCGGCAATCCTTTTCCATAATAAGAGATAGCACCAGCCTGTCCATAATTGCGGCAAAACAGCATTGTTTTATTTTTTAACGAATCGGGTATTTTAGCGTAAGCAAGTGAAACTTTCTCAGTCAGTTCTTTCCAGCCAAGCATGTCTGCGAAATCCTGTGGAAGCGGGTGGTTTTCCTGGTCTTCCCATTTTAAAACACCTGTTTTATCAAGTTTTGTTTTCTTATAATATTCAACCAGGTAATCAGGAATCCATACAGGTAAAAGCACGGGTATAAGGGGTATAAAAAGTAAAAGCATAACGGCTACTGCTGCTACGCGTATCCATCGCAGGCCGTATTTGGTAACGCTTTCAAGCCACACCGCACCGGCGGCGAAGAGCATTGGGTAAGCACCCAGTGAATAATAATTTTTTCCCGATGAAATGATTAGCAGAACAATAACGCTGATGTATATCCACGCCAGGATTTTGTATTCTTTTCCTGCTTTGGAAAATAGCAGCCAGGCTAATCCGCCTATCCATAAAAAAAACGCAGGCAAGTGCATTAAAAACTGGTCTTTAAGAAATGCGGTCGGGGCTACAAATTGAAGTTGTGTTTCCCGTAACTCTTGCATATGATGGATCACGGGCCAGCGATGGTTATATTGCCATATTATATTTGGTAAGGCACTCAGCAGTGCTAACCCTGCCGCCCAATAAATAGGTTTCTTAAGGAGGATCTTTCGTTCGGGGGTTAGCAGTAATCCTGCCAGCATTCCGATTAAAAAAAAGACTATTGAATATTTACTGAGCCATGCCAGTCCGATGGTAATACCTAGCAAAATGATATAATAGGATTGCCCGGTATTGATATATTTGAGGATAAGAAGGGCGAGAAGGCTCCACCAAAAAATTTCCAGGAAATTAGGTTGAAATAAAAAATGCAAACGCAGGTAAACACCTGCAATTATGCTTAAAGAAGCGATACACTGCGCAAACAAACGCCCACCCAATTCTATCACCATTTCACAAACGATCAGTACAGTAAGAGCGCCAAATAAGGAGGGCCAGAATTTAATCCAAAAGAAATCATTGCCCAATAGCTGGGTTACTTTCGCCAGTAAGGATAGAGCTGGCGGCACTTCCATAAATCCCCAGGCAAGGTGTTTGGCTTCGGCCAGGTAAAGATATTCATCCCGATGCAGCTGGTACAGCGGATCCTGCAGCTTGTACGGTAAAATAAATTTTATAACGGCGAAGACGATAGCAACCCGGTACCTTATTATGAAAGCCATGTATTAAATTTAAATACAATATAATGAAAAAGTGGCTATCAGGTATCAGGTGTCAGCTATCAACTGATTTCATAAAGCGGAATTAAATGTTTATTTAAACTATAACCAGGAAAAAATACGCATTGGATACATCACAATTCAGACAATTCAGCCAATCCGTTTTTTATTCTCAGTATCGTTTGTTCTTTGCCGATAGTTGCAGCAATTTCAAATACTGGAGGTCCGAACTTGCCACCTACCAGCATAACTCGTAAGGGTAATTGCAACTCACCGGCTTTAATATTTTTTTGAGTAGCCAGGCTTTTAAAAGTGGTTTCAATTGATATTGGCTCAAGTATTTGTAGTGCCTGCAATTCATCGATGAAGGACTCAAAAAATAGTTTTTTTTCTTCGTTCCATTTGACCTTTACTGATGCCATATCATAGGAGGAAGGAGGTTCAAAAAAGAAAAAGCTTTGATCCCAAAAGTCGCTTAGAAGGAAGCAACGTTCTTTGACCATTCTTATAACTTTTTGAACGAAAGGTAATTCGGTTTGAATGTTTTTATCTTTCCACAATAAAAGTAATAGATCTGTTAACAGATCATCACTTGTTCGCTGTATCCATCGATGATTAAACCATTTTGCCTTTTCATAATCGAATTTTGCTCCTCCTTTATGCACTCGTTCCATAGAAAATTTGTCGACTAATTCTTCCAGTGTAAAAACTTCCTGTTCGCTGCCATCATTCCAGCCAAGCATAGCCAGCATGTTTACGAAAGCCTCCGGTAAAAAGCCCTTTTCGCGGAAGCCGGCGTTCAACTCGCCGCTTTTCGGATCTTTCCAATCCATGGCGAAGACTGGAAATCCCAGTCGGTCTCCATCTCTTTTACTGAGTTTTCCATGACCATCCGGTTTTAATATCAATGGAAGGTGCGCCCATTGTGGCATATCTTTTTCCCACCCCAGGTATTTCCATAACAGTATGTGTACGGGTGCACTTGGTAACCACTCCTCCCCTCGAAAGGCATGAGTGATTTTCATCAGGTAATCATCCACTACAACAGCAAGATGATAAGTAGGCATTCCATCTGCTTTTAACAAAACTCTGTCATCCACCAGGTTGCTGTTGAAATGTACCCTACCGCGTATCATATCATCGAATTCAACCTCTTCGTCTTGTGGCATTTTTATACGTATAACGTAGGGTGTCTTTTCATCAATGAGTCGTTGACTTTCATGTTCTCCCAGGGTAATGGAATTGCGCATTTTTTCACGAAGCACAAAATTATATTGTGGTTGCGGATTGTCATCTGATTTAAAGCGGGTTCGCATTTCTTCCAATTCCTGTGTAGTATCGAAAGCATAATATGCAAAGCCTTGCTGAACCAGTTGATCGGCGTATTGCCAGTATATGTTTTTCCGTTCGCTTTGACGGTAAGGTCCAAAAGGTCCACCAACGTGAGGTCCTTCATCCGCATTCAGGCCACACCAGTTTAGACAATCAATAATATATTGCTCCGCACCTTCAACAAACCTGTTTTGGTCAGTATCTTCAAT
>JBDSBP010000607.1:0-16334 GCA_039921525.1 Chitinophagaceae bacterium
GAAGACATGAAATAGCTATCAGCTATATCAGATCTGGCATTCGAGCTTTTGCATTCCAATTATTCTTTTTGCAGGCTGATAGATGATAGCCCACTATGTCTGCAGTACCAGGTCGGTTTCGGCATAACCTACGCAGGTAAGTACCAGGCCCTGTTGCATGTCTTTCGCCGTAAGCACTTCGTTTACGCTCATTTTCACTTTTCCCGAAGTACAATAAACGGAGCAGGTGGCGCACCGGCCGCCACGGCAACTAAAGGGCAGTTGAATATTATGCTTCAGGGCAGCTTGCAAGATCGTCTCCGGGTAGCTGACAGAAAACGTAAACACTTTTTCTTTCCATCGCAGTTTTACTTCCCTCGGCGAATGATCCGTAATAAGAGGAGGGGGTGGAAGCATGTCGATGACAAAATTTTCTTTACGGATATGCTCATCTGTAACTCCCAATAATTTCAAGACAAATTGGATCATTCGCATAAAGCTGGCTGGACCACAGATGTAAAAGTTAAACGAAGCATCGCCATTAAAATAAGGTACGATCATCTTTTCCAATAAAGAATTATTCAAACGTCGGGGAATATGATCTTTATGGAGGGGATTGCTGAGGAGGTTGATCCATATAAACCGTTCATTAAAACTCTGTTGCAACGCTTCCAACTCATTTTTAAAAATGATCGATGTTTCGGCTCTATTTTGATAAATAAGAATTGCTTTTGAAAACGGTTCCTCGTATAAGAGTTGCTTTAGCAAGGAATAGACCGGGCTGATGCCACTTCCGGCAGCAAAAAAAAATAGTGTCCGGCGATCGTTGCTATCGGTATGGAGGGTAAAGCGTCCTGCAGGAAGTAATGCCTTTAACTGATCGCCCGGTTGCAGGTGATCAATAAGATACCTGCTGATGGCGCCGTTCACCACTCTCTTTACCAGGATCGTAATGTCTTCATCAATCCCCGGTGTGCTGCAAATAGAGTAGGAGCGTCGCATTTCTTTGCCGTCATGATGCAGGATGAATGTCAGAAATTGTCCGGCCTGGTAGTAAACCAAATACCCGTTTTTCTCACGAAGTGTTACAAGAATGGCATCGTTAACCACTTGTTTTATTTTTGTAACTATAAGTTCAAGGGTATCCATTCAGGTTTGAGGTATTAGGTATGAGTTTTTGGCCATCAGCTATCAGCCATCAGCTTTCAGCTATCAACCATAGGCTTTTTCTATATGTATGCATCTAAGTGATCTTTAAATAAAACTTAATATAATTAATAATCTTTTATCAACTAAGAGGTAATTTGCTTTAACTTATAAGTCAAAGCTGATAGCTGATAGCTGATTGCCGACAGCTAAAACAACGTTTGAACCCCATGTGCAAACCTCGCTTCATGCCCTAGTAACCATTTTTTATTCGGAAGCCCGCCTCCATACCCCACGAGGGTTTGATTGGAGCCGATCACCCGGTGACAGGGAACAATAATAGATACCTGGTTTTTACCATTGGTTGAACCTGCCGCCCGAATAGCTTTTACATCACCAAGACGTTTGGCTAATTCGAGATAACTGATTGTTTTTCCAAAAGGTATTTGCAACAATTCATTCCAGACCCTCTTTTGAAATTCGGTGCCTTCCTGTAAAATGGGTAGCTCGAAATTATGCCTGGTACCATTGAAATATTCCCTCAATTGATTCGTGCATTGTTGTAAAACGGCCGGTGCTTCCCGGCGAGCTGACTGTTCCAAAAGATTCCTGTTGTCATTCTTCCAGAACAATACTTCGCAGATGTAACCACCGGAAGCGGAGATCTTAAGAGTGCCAACTGGCGAGTTATAATATGTTGAAAATAATTCAGGCATTCATTTCAAAGTTAAATTTTAGTAACTGGTTTGAAAGTTAAAGACTTTATTTATTTATGTTTGCAATACGATAATGCGGTTTAATCTGCCATTTTGAAAGAAATTTCAAGAATTTATGATGATCCGGCTAAAATTCAGTACTTATATCTACTTTAAAAAAAATTTGCTTTATGAACAACAACTCAAAGGGTACTTCAAGAAGGAAGTTTATCCGAAACTCGTCGATTGCGGCAACAGGATTTTTTATTGTTCCCAGGCATGTATTGGGCAGGGGTTTTGTGGCGCCCAGTGATAAATTAAATATTGGGGCAATAGGTGCCGGCGGCAAGGGGCAAAGCGATATAGCTAACTTTTTTAAGTCGGGAAATGCAAACATCGTTTCATTGTGTGATGTGGATGACAGGTCTTCAGCTAAAACCAGGACTAATTTCCCCAAAGCAACTTATTATAAAGACTGGCGCGAGATGCTTCAGAAGGAGAATAAAAATATTGATGCTGTTTCCGTATCTATACCGGACCACGGACATGCGGTTGCTGCTTTATCAGCCATGCAATTAGGTAAACATGTGTACGTTCAAAAGCCAATGACGCACGATATATTTGAAGCTAGGACATTAACACTGGCAGCAAGAAATTATAAAGTAGTGACCCAAATGGGAAACCAGGGTTCTTCCGGTGATGGTGTTCGCACCATGCAGGAATGGTACAATGCAGGTCTGATTGGTGATGCTCATACTATCCGTTGCTGGACGAACCGCCCGGTATGGCCGCAGGGAATAGGGGCTCCCACAGAAAAAGAAGAAATTCCAAAAGAATTGGATTGGGAACTATGGCTTGGCCCTACGAAATTTCATGATTACCATAAAACGTATGTTCCATTCAGCTGGCGTGGTTTCTGGGCTTTTGGTACCGGTGCGCTGGGTGATATGGGTTGTCATATTATCGATCCGGCTTTTAAAGTGGTAGGTCTTGGTTATCCATCAGAAGTAGAATGTAGCGTGGCAGATATTTATGAAAAGATGTGGACACCGGCTTATCATCCTGAAAGCTGCCCGGCCGCCTCTTCCATTATCCTGAAATTCCCGGGCAAAAATGGAAAACCGGATGTAAAACTAACCTGGATGGATGGTAATATTCGTCCTGAACGTCCGAATGAATTAGGTCCGGATGAAAAAATGGGTAATGATGATGGTGGTGCTATTATAGAAGGTACCAAGGGCAAGATGATGTGTGGTTGTTATGGTGCTGACCCAACATTATTGCCAACTTCAAAAACGAAAGAAATAAACGTTCCAAAAACAATTGAAAGGGTACCTGGCGGACAGGAAGGTCACTATGTGCAATGGGTAAACGCCGCCATTGCAGGGTACGGTAAAGGAAAAACCAGTTCCAACTTTGATTATGCAGGCCCGCTTACTGAAACAGTTTTATTTTCAAACCTGGCATTGCGTAGCTGGTATTTAAAAGATTCCAGCGGTAAATCCTTTCCTGGAAGAAAAAAAATACTTTGGGATGCAGCCAACATGAAAGTCACCAATTTCGACGACGCCAATCAATTTATAAAAAGAGAATACAGGGATGGATATGCGCTGAAAGGATTTTAGGGGAAGGCAATCAGCCGTCAGCTATCGGCTATCGGCTATCGGCTATCAGCTATCAGCTTTAGCTTTAGCACTTAATCGGAGCAGAACTAATTATTAACAAGCCGATAGCCGATAGCCGTTATTTAAGATAAGACCTGATAAACCATGCAATCTTTTCGTGTTGCTTCATGATGCCGGTAATAAAATCGGCTGTGCCTGCATCTTTATATTTTTCACCAATAACATCTATTTCGCCACGCACATGGATTATGATGGATTCATGGTCTGATAGCAGGTTCTTGAGCTGAACTTTTTGATCGGAAGTATAATCTTCTTCCGCCAGCCTGGTAGTTTTTATAAAATCTTTTAAACGGGCTTCTGCATAATGTCCCAGGTAACGGATCCTTTCTGCTACCTCATCAATTATTTCTTCCAGTTCTTTATACTGGCTTTCATATAATTTATGCAATTCAATAAAGTTATCACCTTCTATGTTCCAGTGATAATTACGTGTTTTAATATACAATACCGTTTCATCAGATAGTAGCGTATTCAGTAGCTTAGCTACTTCCTGTAAATTTTTATCTGAAATGCCGATATTTGCTTTCATGTTAGTAGTTTTAAAAGTGACGCAATCTGGAATAATGTTCAAGGTAGCAAAGATAAGGGCGTAAATATAAATCGTAATGGCATCTGTTTGAAGTTAGTGTAAATAATTTTCTATATAGGATGCGCCTTCATATTCAGCGGCCTACCGAAAAGTAGGCTTACTTTGTCTGGTTTGGTTTTCCCATTCTTTATGGCGTATTTCAAGAAATAGTACTATCCAGCAAACTCGCCAGATGAAGCAACTCCTTTTGCTTGTAACGGTTCTTTTCGTCATCAAAACATTTAGCGAATTCTTCTATGAGGTATTGAACGATACGCTGGTTGGTCATGGGTTTAAAATAAGAACTAGTAGGTGTAACGGAGATCCGGGTGAAATAAGTCTCCACATCTTTATGGGTGAAGATCTGCCCCGTCATAGGGTCAATGTAAAATTGAATTTTAGTGTTTGGATTAACGGACTCGGCTGCCCAGCCAGCCGCATCCACATCAAAAAAGCCCAGGATAAACTGGCGTGGAATATTGATGGCTTTTATAGGCACATCCAGCAATTCACTCATCACCAGGTATAAGATGCCGTTGCTGAAAGAGTTACCCTTTTTGCTATCCAGCAACTTATTCATTAAAAATAGGTTGGGATCATCATAAGAAATCTCAACGCCTTTAAGATTATAATAACTGTACAGTATAGTTGTAATCACATTGGTTTGTTCAAGCGCCGTAAGGTAACTGTTTAATTCAAGCCAGATATTTCGGCGGATCTTTTCTATTTCCTGTAAGATGGAGGACAGCACCAGTTCCGGGTATTGAAATTTACATATCAACAAAGCACCCATAAGCAGATCTTGTTCTGGCTGATTTTTCCAGTGTGTAAGTTCCGCGGTAAGGTCACGCAGATGTAAGCGGTGGATGAGCATTTCAATACGTTCCTGAACTTCTTCCTCGGGAGTATTTTCCCAAAGATTTTCAAGATTAGGAATGATATGTTTTCCGAATGAAACAATGCGTTCACTAACCGTAGTGAACACCTCTTTATCCGGATCGTCAATCAAATGAAACAGGGCTGATATTTCTCTTGTTTCTTCCATGTTCTGCTCATTTAATAGTATAGACAGCACAACCCTCTAAAATGTTGTTAGCCTTTTAAGAATTAAATTTCGTAGTAACTATTGAAATATGGCAGGCAAACTTATCCACAGACGTTAAGAACAAGTACGAAGTATGAATTACGAATTGACTCAAACTTTCTTTTTCCGGGCAACTTTCTTGGGGGGATTTGCTTTTACTTCTTCAATGATGGTCTTTACCTCTTCGGCTGTGAGGTTTTGTACATTTTCCTGTTTTTCTTTGGGGATTTTAAAATTCCGCAGTCCCTGTTTTATGTACGGACCGTAGGGACCTCGCAGCAACTGTATCTTTTCTTTTTCAAAGACTTTTATTGTTCTTTCATCCTTTGCTTTCCTTTTTTCAGCAATGATAGGGGAGGCTTCTTCCAGGGAAATGGTGTAGGGATCGAATTCTTTTCCTAATGAATAAAACTTTTTATCATGAGCAATATAGGGTCCGAACTTACCAATGCTTACAGTAACGTCCGAATCTTCGAACTGGCCTATGTTCCGGGGAAGCTTGAAAAGCTCCATGGCTTCTTCCATGGAAATGGTTTCGATACTCTGGGCAGCTTTTAATTTGGCAAAACGGGGTTTTTCTTCATCACTCACATCACCAATTTGTACCATAGGGCCATATCGTCCCATGCGGGCAATGATTTTTTTACCACTTGATGCCTCAACGCCCAGTTCCCGTTCTCCTTTTATGCGTTCGGCATTTTCAATAGTACTTTCAATATCTTTTTTAAAGGGGTGATAAAAATCATCGATCATCGAGCTCCACTTAATATTTCCGTTGGCCACTTCGTCGAATTCACCTTCTATTTTGGCGGTAAAGCCATAGTCCATAACATCTTTAAAATATTGATTAAGGAAGTCAGTCACCACTAACCCAAGGTCGGTGGGAAAAAGTTTCGACTTCTCGGCACCGGTGTTTTCCTGTGCCGTTTCCTTTTTAATAGCGTCATCCTTTAATATAAGTGTTCTGAAATCTCGTTTTACTCCTTCCTTATCTCTTTTTTCCACATAACCTCTTTTTTGGATGGTGGAAATGGTAGGAGCGTAAGTAGATGGGCGCCCGATGCCAAGTTCTTCCAGCTTTTTCACAAGCGAAGCTTCCGTGTACCTGGGTAAAGCCCGGCTGAAGCGTTCGGTGGCCTTCATTTCTTTTAAGGGTAATTTCTCGGTGATAATTAAAGGGGGCAACATCCCTTCTGTATCATCCTCTTCGCCTATTTCATCGTCATCCCGGTCCTCGGTATAAACTTTCAGGAAGCCATCGAATTTCAGCACTTCTCCCTGTGCGGTCAGGTCTTCTTTATTAGTGGAGATAGATATTTTAGCCGTTGTTTTCTCCAGTTCCGCGTCTGCCATCTGCGACGCTATGGTACGTTTCCAGATCAGCTCGTAAAGACGCCTGGTATCGGCATCTTCAATGGTAGAATTTTCCATGTATGTCGGACGAATGGCTTCATGCGCTTCCTGGGCCGATTCATTCTTGTTCTTATACTTCCTTATTTTGACGTAGCGTTCGCCATACTGGCTGTTTATTTGTTTTGTTACATCTTCTATTGAGGTCTCACTCAGGCTTACGCTATCCGTACGCATATAAGTGATCTTACCACTCTCATAAAGCTTTTGCGCCAGCAGCATCGTTTTGCTGACCGAGTACCCCATTTTCCGGGAGGCCTCCTGTTGAAGAGTGGATGTGGTGAAAGGAGCGGCCGGCGATTTTTTTGCAGGTTTCACCTGTATATCCCGTACCGAATAGCCGGCTCCAATACAACTTTTCAGAAAATCTTCCGCTTTATCGGTGGATGAAAACTTATTGCCTTCTGCTTTAAATGTTACCAGTTTGCTATTCAGATCTTTCGAAGTAAAGAACGCTTCTATCTTAAAAGAACCAACAGCGGTAAAGGCATTTATCTCCCTTTCCCTTTCGGCAATCAATCTCACCGCTACGCTTTGTACACGTCCTGCGCTAAGGTTGTTGCGCATGCTCATCTTCTTCCATAACACCGGGCTCAGTTCAAAACCTACGATCCTGTCTAGTATACGACGGGCCTGCTGTGCATTCACCAGGTTCATATCTAATAAACGGGGATGCAGCACCGCATTCTGTATGGCGGGTTTGGTGATTTCATGAAAAACAATGCGTTTGGTGGTTTTAGGATCCAGTCCTAATACCTCGCAAAGATGCCAGCTGATAGCTTCCCCTTCACGGTCCTCATCCGTCGCCAGCCATACTTCGCCTGTTTTCTTCGCCAGGCTCTTTAGTTCTTTTACAATCTTCTCTTTGTCTACCGGAACTTTATAACGGGGTTGATAGTTATTATTAATATCGATACCCATATCATCTTTCTCCAGGTCGCGGATATGACCGTAGCAGCTTTTTACTTCAAAATCTTCACCGAGTATCTTTTCTATTGTTTTTGCTTTCGCCGGACTCTCAACTATCAATAAATTCTTCGCCATAGGATGCTTATTAATTTCCCTTAACCGAATTCGATTTACGGGAACTGACTTTATGCCCGTTTAACAGCAGCTTTCTAATTAAAAAGCTACGAAAATTACTAGGGTTATGTCAACTCTAAAATGACGCTTTGGCTATCAGCCTTCAGCTATCAGGAGGAAACTAATTCTAGCATTGTTTTCCTGATAGCTGACTGTTGATAGCCAAAATAACCGACAGTTTATCTTTGACATGACACTAGCACAGGGTAAGGGATAAATATACCAGCACAGGGTGAAGCCCCTTCAGGGCTTTGTCAAATTTACAACAGGGCTTTGTCCAATTTACAACAATCATAAGAGTTGGAATTTTCGTGTACCAAAAGATAAGATGTGCCCTAACTCATGCCTTACAAGGAGGGGAAGACAGGAAACGATGCGAAGCACGTTGGCGAACGGAGGGTTGGTTGGTAAGGAGTTTTATTTACATTGAGCTGCAACGGTTCAAACACTATTAGTCGGCTGCCCTCCGCAACAACCATCCCCGTTGAATTCCGCTGGGCAACGGAATCCAACTTCCCCTCCTTGGAATAAGGGGGGGAAGATAGTAACGTCCCCTTGAATATGGAGGGGAAGATAACACCCTCACAACCCCGAATAATAATCATACCCCTGTTCCGCCCAATAATCCGGGGGCCGTGTATTACTAAATAATATACTACCAATACGTTTTAGATTCTTGATACCATATTTAACAGGAATGATCAGTCGTAGTGGCGCGCCGTGAATGGAGGTCAGCGGTTGATCATTCATCTCGTAAGCCAGTATTGTTTGCGGATGCAGCGCGCTATCCATGTCTAAACCAACATAATATTTGTTGTCGGGGGTTTCCAGGCCAACGTATTGCATTCCGGCTTCTTTTTGCAAATTATAATGGCTAATAAAATCAACAAACGTTACACCTCCCCAGTGTTGCACCTGGTCCCAGCCTTCCACGCATTTAAAATCGAATATCAGTTCGGTTTTGGGGAGCGACTTCAACTCATCAAGGCTTATATTCAATGATTCACCGGAATCTTTCCTGACCTGCAACTGCCATTTGGTACTATCCAGACTGCTTTTCAGGCCAATATCTCCATTCTTTCTAACATTCCTGGCCGCGCGTGATTTAGGATAGGTTTTAACCAGGTGATTATGGCTAAACAATTTGCGGAACGCTAACTCCGTTTTATTGAGTGCTTTTCTGAGCGGTTTTTGGGCCCCGGCAGTAATGCCTTTTACTTCTTTAGAAGAGTTTCGAAGCCATTTCCAGCCGCCAAAAGCAGCTATATTAATACCGATGAAAACAGAGAAGGAAATAAAACTTCGTCGCCTGATTTGCTGTTCAATGGTAGGAGGTGGTTTAGATTGCTTAACCGCAGGTAACGCTTCGGGCTGCTCATCGGTACGCGGCACCTGGAAATCTTCATTCTTAAGTGGAACCTGGGGTTGATCATCCGATGAATCTGCCATCTTAATAAATTTTAACAGAATTCACGGAATTTTAAAATTTTGTGAATTCTTATGCGAATTTAAAAATAAATCCGGTCATCTAAATTTCTGAATTAACATATATATATTTGACGTTATCTATTCGAAAATATAACGAATGAATTTGCTGTTGCGGTTGCCCGGCTAAACTATTATATTATGACACGGTTTTCCTTATATTTCCTTTTTATTTTTTTCATCTGTCTTGACGCTTTTGCTCAATCACAGCCGCTGCGGCTTGCAGTTGCGGCAAATGCGCAGTTTGTAGTTAAGGCATTACAGGCAGATTTCAAAACGAAGACGGGAATTGAAACGCAAGTTATAATTGGTTCTTCAGGAAACCTTACCACCCAGATTAAAAATGGTGCACCTTTCGATATGTTCTTATCCGCTGATATGGATTTCCCGAACAACCTTTATAAAGAAGGCTTTGGCACCGCCAAACCAAAAGAATATGCATTGGGAAGCCTGGTTGTTTGCAGTAACCAGAACCTGGATATAAAAAATTGGCGCCTTTTATTAACAGGGGATGATATTAAAAAAATAGCCGTGGCAAACCCTGCGGTGGCGCCGTATGGCAAAGCGGCAGAAGAGGCGCTCAGGTATTATGCACTATGGGACAAATCATTGTTGAAGCTCGTGTTCGGTGAAAGTATCTCGCAGGTAAATACTTATATTACTACTGGGGCGGTGAGCCTGGGTTTTACCACGGAAGCCTTAATTTATGAATATCCAGGAAAAGATAAATTGACATGGGTGAAGGTAGATGAAAACGTATATGGCAAAATAAGACAGGGCCTGATTGTTCTGAATTATTCCCGAAAGGGAAATTATGAAAAGGCAATGAAGTTTTTCAATTATATTTCATCTCCGGCCGCTAAGGACATCTTAAAGAAATTCGGATACCGGTCATCGTGATACATAACCATTAACCATTAACCATTAAAAAACGTTCCCATGGATTGGAGCCCAATATGGCTTAGCTTAAAACTTTCCCTTATCACTACAATTATCTTGCTTTTAATTGGCTTGCCGGTAGCATATTGGTTGTCGAGAAGAAGTACTATTCCAAAAATAATACTCGAGGCAATAATTACTATGCCCCTGGTTCTTCCTCCTTCTGTTTTAGGTTTTTACCTGCTATTAGCCTTCAGCCCTCAAAATGCTTTGGGCAAATGGCTGAATGCAACGTTTAATGTTCAATTGGTATTTTCTTTCAGTGGTTTAATTTTGGCTTCCATTTTATATAGCCTGCCTTTTATGATCAACCCGGTAAAATCTGCATTTAGCCAGTTGCCAGTTTCCATTTCAGAAGCGTCTTATACCATGGGTAAATCCAGAACGGAAACACTGTTTCATGTTCTTATACCTAATATAAAATCTTCCATATTTACCGCTTCCGTGCTAACATTTGCACATACCCTGGGCGAATTTGGCGTTGTACTAATGATTGGAGGCAACATACCTGGTGTTACAAAAGTTGCCTCCATTGCCATTTATGATTCTGTTGAACGAATGGATTATTCTAACGCTAACAACTACTCGCTAGTTTTATTTGCTATCACGTTTGTTATTGTAATAACGGTATTTATTCTAAACAGGAGATTAGTGAAAAGTCCGCTTGAATGATAATTATTGATATAAGAAAAAGGATAAAGACCTATGATGGCTTTAATCTGCTGCAGATAAACACATCGTTTGCTTCCTATAGCATTACCCAGATTTTAGGCAATTCCGGTGTCGGTAAAACAACATTCCTCAAAATATTAGCCGGATTGATCACTCCCGAAGAAGGAAATATAATAGTTGATGGCGAAACCTGGCTGGATACCAAATCAAATATTTGCCTGGCACCTCAGAAAAGACGCGTTGGTTTTGTTTTCCAGGATTATGCGCTCTTTCCTAACATGACGGTTAAACAACATCTTTTGTACGGCAACAACGATGCGAGGTATATTCGGCAATTATTAAACCTGGGTAGAATGGAAAATTTCCAGGAGCACAAACCCAAACAATTGTCTGGCGGCCAGCAGCAACGAGTGGCCATACTACGCGCCCTAAGTACAAAGCCTAAAATGCTATTGATGGATGAGCCTTTTTCCGCCCTTGACAATGCATTAAAAGCAAACCTGATAGCTGACCTGAAACAATTGCTGACGGCACTTGAAATAACCTGTCTTGTAGTAACACATCAACCATTTATGAATGGGGAGTTTGCAGAACATTCTTTTGAATTGGAATAATTGCAGCTCTTTACACTTTAATAATCTTCTTTATCTGGAGTCAAAGAAAGAATTCCTTCTACAATTTTGACAAGAATAAAAAAATGAATTATTGTTAAAAAAGTAAAAATCTATGATTTATGCTTGCATTTGTGAAAAAGACTTACCATATTTATATTCCTTTCTCTATGAGCATTTTCGCGTAGCACTGTGAAACAGTTAAACTACAATGAGTTCGAGGCCCCCGTGGAATTTGAAAAATTCAAGGGATCTAAGCTTTGTTGAAATTCATATTCAGAACCGGGATTATCCACCTGCTAACGAGTACCCACTATGTTTACTGCTTTTTACCGCAATCACATTTGTTTAATTTAAAATAAAAATGAAGGAGATACAATCATGAGTGACTCTAAAAAACTTCAGGAAGCCCTGAATAAGATAGCTGAACTAGCCAATGAAGCAATTAACGCAACACCGCATGGCGCTTCCGGGGATAGTGATGCGGAGGAAAGCAAGAATATTGGTTGCAGTATCAAAGCTCTTCCAAGCCGCCTGCATTCAAGAGCGGCCCAGTCTGCCGTTAAAATTAATCCTGTTAATGCGCCCGGTGTAGAAAACATGATGGAACTGGGTTCTGTTATACCAGATAATCCGCAATTTTTAACCCTGCTGGTTTCTAAGTATTGGGGGGCAACACCTCGAAAACTAACCGTTAGCTTTATGGAAAGCCCTTCGGCCGCATTGAAAAAAAGAATCGTAAGTCATATGAACGCCTGGTCAAAGACTGCCTGTATAACATTTGTAGAGACTACCGGTGTGGGTCAGGTTAGAATTTCATTTACCGGGTCAGGGTATTGGTCGTACCTGGGCACTGATATTTTGCTTATCCCCAAAGATCGCCCAACAATGAACTTACAGAGTTTTTCTATGAACACACAGGAATCAGAATACGCCCGCGTGGTAAGACATGAGACCGGCCATACCTTGGGCTTTCCTCACGAACATATGCGCAAGGAACTGGTTAACCGGATCGACAAAAACAAAGCCTATGCTTATTTCCAGAGAACACAAGGCTGGGATAAAAAAACGGTTGATGCGCAGGTGCTCACTCCTTTGGTAGACGGTACTATTACCGGCACGGCGGCTGATCAAACTTCCATTATGTGTTACCAATTGCCAGGAGCCATCACCAAGGATGGGAAACCTATCGTTGGAGGTCTTGATATTAACAATACTGATTTTACATTTGCCGGAAAGATCTACCCGAAACCCGGAAGCAAAATCATGGCAGAGCAGCATTCACTGGCACCCCAGGATGACAAGGAGGACGATGATTGGTCTGAATCTGAAGATGTGCAGGATACAGAAATAGAAGAAATACTTAAGTCGACCCATGTTAAATCAAATGGCTCGGAAGTAGAAGCCTAAACCAGCATCATAATCACATGGCTTTATTGATTGATGTTATCAAAGCGGATGCGTTGTCTTCACCAATTACTCTTCAACAAGGTGATGTATTATCTTTTAAAGCAAGTGGGGGCCATGTAAACTTGGGAGAGGATTTCGTCGAGCTTCTTGGCCCCTTCGCTTCAGCTATTTTACAGGATAATGGAGAAGTCTTATCACCAATGGGGCCTCCTGGCACATTATTATTTCATGCACGACAGCCCGGCAACGCCAAAATCGATGTGGTTACCGGAGATCCATTTTTTAACCCTTTAATTACTCACCTGGAAGTTATTGTTACCTGATCTTTGTTGTTTGGATTAATAAATTGTTTAGCGTTATTTTGTTTTTTGATCATATATAACGTTGGTACACCTATAAAACCGGGTAGCCGAAAACGGTAGTTAGAGTAGGCACAAAAAAACCATATGGCAATTAATTTTTTAGACCCAGAATCAACTACTGTTCTTAATGGTATTTTAAGAGGTTCCACTTCTGCCGCATCCCCTGTTTTAAATAACATCATCACTTCTAAGGATGTAAGCGGTATTGAAGTCAGGATGTTACCTCCATTTATCAAAGACAACCATACAGAACGTATTTGGCCATTTCCAGGATTGGCTCAAATGTATTGTCTGACTATAGTAGTAAGCGATGTAACAAATCAACTGGCAGGAGCTATTGACCTTAAGGGATTTCCACGTATGGGCGACAACGAGTTTTTGCCTATGAATAAAACCATTTTTTATTGGCAAAGCGAAAATGATACCGATAAGGGCCCAAGCCAGATACACGTGTTTTGCTCTATTATAAAAAGTAAGAAATCATTGCGTGATGTGGCTAAAGTACTTGGCGAAATGAAAGATGATGATGGTTATAAAGGATTAATTGGAAGTTTGAGCAGCCTGACCAAAACCGCGGCTCAATTTAATGTGGTTACCGATATTATATTAGAGCTGGCAGGAGTAGTGGGAAAATACCTGGGTAACGTTGAAGATAAACCCATTGGTACTGTAATAAATAGCTATACCACTTTACACGGTGATTTTGATAACGCCGGCATATCTCCGCTGCTATATAATACTCCTGATACTGATTTTAAGTTTGAAGTGGTTGTACGAAATAAAGCGATTCTTCAGGCTTTGGCAAAAGGACAGCCGGCAGGGGCGATTGCAGAATTAAGAATTGATAATAACGGGGATGAGGTAAATGTTGATATGACTCCTTTGTGAGGATGTTGTGACCAAAAGTATGTTTTTAATACATAGAGGAGTGATAGCCCTATTTTGGGGCTGGCTAAAAAGGATGTTCCAAAAACTGTCGGAATGATGTTTTATCTTCCCCTCCTTATTCCTTGAATAAGGAGGGGAAGATAGTATATTCACTCTAATAATTCTACATCTCCCCATCTATTTGCAATCCGGCAAATACACATCAAACGTAGCCCCCTTACCCACCTCCCCCGTCGCCGTAACAATACCGTTATGATTCTCTACAATTTTTTTTACAATGGCCAGCCCAATACCTGTACCGTTATATTGTTCTTTACCATGAAGACGCTGGAATACTTCAAATATCCTTTCACTGTATTGTGGCTCAAAGCCAATACCGTTGTCTGATATGCTAATATGACAGTAGCTTGTTTCTCCTGAAAGTTTTTCGTGGTTAAATTTCAAACCGCTGCCTATTTCACCTTTTACTTTAATTTGAGGCCTATGCTCTTCATTGGAAAATTTCAACGAGTTGCTTAAAAGATTATACATGAGCTGTCGGAACTGAAAAGGAATGATAATGGCATCGCACATTTCATCAATGTCTATAGTCGCGTTTTTTCGTTCTAGTTCCTCATTTAAATCCTCTTTTACTTCTTCGACTACTTTCCTCAGATCGGTTTTTTCAAATTTCCTTTCGGTTGTAGTAGTGCGTGAGTAAGTAAGTAAATCTTCAATCAGTGTTTGCATTCTTTTGGCGGCGTTTTGCATTCGTCTAAATTTATCTTTGCCGTCATCGGATAAATACTCGAACTCTTTCTCCATGATTCTTGAAGAGAAAGTTTGAATTTTTCTCAGGGGCTCTTGTAAATCATGACTTGAGATGTAAGCAAACGATTGCAACTCTCTATTCATTTTTTCCAGCTCATTATTTTTTTGTTCTAGTTCACCTGTTCGGTCTTTTACCTGTTTTTCCAATTCGACAGAAAATGATTTTTGATCCTGTATATCCAGGCAGGCACCGATATAACCTTCAAAAATTCCATCGGATGTAAAACGTGGCACCCCTGTATCAGATATCCACCGGTATTGCCCATCGTGCCTTTTTAAACGGTACTCCATGTAAAACTCTTTCCGTTTGTCAAATGTAGAAACATACATGTCAAGACATCTTTTAAAGTCGTCGGGATGTACTCCTTCAGCCCAGGCGTTGCCGTTTTCCTGCTCCATTGTTCTGCCGGTAAAATTCAACCATGCCCTGTTAAAGTAGGTACACCCTTTATCAGTACCCGCCATCCAAATTAAAGCTGGCGCACTATCTGCTACCACGCGAAACCGCTTTTCACTTTCCTCCAATTTTTTTCTTGCCGCTACTCTGTCCGTCACGTCATTCACCGTAGCTAATATGCCTGATACCTTACCGTTAGTTTCAAATAAAGGAGCATATTCGAAATCCAGATAATAGGTTTTTAATTCATCCTTCTCCTTGATATACGCTATTGATTCACTTTCCCTATGCGGTATGCCTGTTGCATAAACCGTATCCAACAATATCGAAAATTTTTGATTTCTTAATTCAGGAAATACAACCAAAACTTTTCTATTCAAATAGTTAGATCCTCTCCTTCCCCATCTTTCCTGCATGGCTGTATTGGCCATTTCAATAATATGATCCGGTCCCCTGAATATTGCCATTGATATGGGTGACTTCATTATCAGGTTGCGGTACCGTTGTTCACTTTCTTTTAAAGCTTCATCTGTTTGCTTTAATTCTGTAATATCAACACAGGAACTTATATACCCGGCAAATGTTCCATCAGCCTGGAAACGAGGAGGACCTTTTGCTAAAAGGTACCGGTACCTTCCATTTTTATCCATAATTCTGAATTCGCCCGACCAGGACTGCCGTTTTTCAAATGCGCTAAGATATATATCCATGAAACCCTGCCGGTCATCCGGGTGTATTAAATCGGCCCAGCCAAAATCAAGCAAATCCCTTATTGGCCTTCCGGTAAGATCTGCCCAGGCTTTATTAAAATAAGTTGCATTGCTGGTGCCGTCACTTACTACAATTAGAATATCAGACGACTCTGCCATCGTTCTGAATCGTTCCTCGCTCTCTTCAATTTTTTTGAGCGTTATTATTTTATCCGTTGTTTCACTGCATGTCACCAACACGCCGGCTACTTTGCCTGACTCGTCATTTACCGGGCTGTAACTAAAAGTCCAGTACACATCCTCTAATTTGCCATTGCGGTAAATTGGTATTAACTGGTCTTCGCTCCAGGTAGCTTCCCCACCCGCCAATACCTGCGCAATTAATGAATTAATAATAGGC
>JBDSBP010000608.1:0-11813 GCA_039921525.1 Chitinophagaceae bacterium
ACTAGTTTTCTTGTTGGCGCAATACCGATCCT
Source organism: Chitinophagaceae bacterium (assembly GCA_039921525.1). Taxonomy (GTDB): domain Bacteria; phylum Bacteroidota; class Bacteroidia; order Chitinophagales; family Chitinophagaceae; genus JADCRZ01. The sequence continues at coordinate 33 of JBDSBP010000608.1, forward strand.
TGTTATAATTGCCCAATCAACCACTTCAAAGCTAAAGTTCTTGATTGCCAGGTCGCCAACTATGCTTACGTATTTTTAAGAACTTTTAATTAGTACCAAATGTGGCCTCGACAGGCTGGTTCTGGCTTTGATTTTCAATGGGTTGTGGGGGAGGTGTAAAACTGGTAGGGAGGAACAAAACATTTTTGTGAATTTTACAAATTTATTATCTCACATGCCTCTTTTTCTCACATTTTAAGCGGCAAACAAAACGGCCGGGTTTCCCATAAATAAAACGCAAGCGGCAGCATTTACTTGTACTTTTAATTCAAGAATTCTTCCTTAAGTTTCCAGCTTATTCCAGATCAATCCTCATCTTTACAATTCTTCCTTCATAAACTTTTCTGACGATCATGAAAACAGATTTAATATTTTCTGCACTGTAAGTTACCTCAATCCTTCCGGCAAAACCATTCAGGAAATATTTTGAAATCAGCTCTTTTCAGATTAAACACGAGCAATGCGATACCTTGCTCATAGGATTCAACTTTTAAGGGCAGTTGAAAATCGAAAAATCTAGTACTACGTGTATTTATATAGTATCCCCTAAAATACCATCCTCCGGGAAACAAAACCTCCGCACATTCCAGTTTGCAATTTCCAAAATCAAATTCAAGATTTGATCTTGCAGGTACAAACCCTATTGCTCTCAAAATGTCTTTCATAAAAACATTTTCTATAAAACTAATTACCATTATTTCAATTTTATGAATGTAAGAACCACCACGAAACTTAAGTCCTCTTTCTCAAAAATGTAAGACCTTCAATTCTGAAGTAAACTTTATATCTGGTCTTGAAAAATCTTACAGTTTTGAATAAATAATCCTGCTTTTACTTTACATCGGCGTACGATTAATTTACATCCCTTGCTTTAATAGGTTCCACCTTTTGAATATGAAATATTTCCGCATCAGGAGAAAGAAATGGCTTTCATTACAAGTGTTACCCACCAGTCCTTATCAATCGCTTTTACGCTCATGCCGGTATCTGCACTAAACTGCTTTATAATAAACCTACGATCTCGCTCACTCAACGACGGAAATTCAACCATGGTGTTTGATTTTGTCTGCAGTTTTATAAAGTGTAACAGCTAGCTTTCCTAGAGTAAGTCTGACACCTTCGCGTGTATTTTCAGGTGGTTGATTACCTAATACTTTTAGCAAATGATCAAATATCTTTTTTTTAAACTCATCATTATCCATTGCCATAAGGGCTTGGAGGCCAGAAAAACAAGTTGGTTTATTGGATAAACCGCTAAAACAATGTTTCCAAGGTAACTTATTATATCTTCATCAGACTTTTGCAAGACACCTTTTTCTACTGACTTTTTTATTGAATCAAGAATAATTCTTTTAACCACCGTTGTACTATTGAAACCTAATCTTCTGGATACTTCGCTATTTAATTGATCTATGCTAATTGTAAAAGATTTCTTTACTATCAATAAAATTGCAAGTTCTATTTCCTCCTCCGCTACCCATTCAATATTCCTGTTAACTTGATTTTCAAAGCAACGTGGTTCGGTTAATTGTTGATTCGGTAACCAGTAAAATTCATCTATCTTTTTAATCATACCCGTATCAATCAACGAGCTGGTATGATTTAACAAGCCTTCTTTGACACGGGCACGTAAGGAGATTTCTTGAAAGATTACAGTTCTCCTTAGAGCATATTTAAATGTATGGGAGATTCAGCTATTACTGTGGCTAATATCCAACTTTTCACAATGGGGTTACCTGGGAAATCTGATTAGCGGAAAAAGCTATTGGAGATGCTATGAAGAGGAAGTAGCATCATGGCAGTGATTTGTTCACTGACTGAACTGCTGATGAAAATGATACTATAAATATCCCGGGTTTATGGTATTGTTTCTAATTGATGCCACAATCATATTTAGTTGCCACTCACCCTGCGACGCTCCTCTTCGGCTCCAGTTGTACGGATTCTTTTTTCTTTAATCTTTTCGCTACCGAAATTACGTCTGTAGGTAAGACGGAAAGTAGTATTTGCAAAGTAAAAATCCCCTTTAAAAATTAAGTTCTGTTGCGGATTGTTGATAGAAAATTTATAATGCGGAGGGCCTAAAATATCACTAACTCCAAAGCGAAAAATCCCTTTATTGTAAGGCATTTTCTTTTGTATGCCAAGGTCCAGAGATTTCCGGGGTTCTAAGAAATAGATGCCGAATAGCCCCCCGGATTGATAGTAACCGGTTAGTTCCACTATAAAACTTTTAGGCAATAGGAAGGTTTGCGTTGAATTAAAATTGACATTTTTCTGTTCAATACGAATTGGTGCTTTCTTATAAAAAGCATTTAATATCTGCCATATCCCGGTAACGTTGTTTTGCATGGTCCACCATTCAGTAATAGAAACAGGAAAAGTTATAACCAGAGACCCGACTTTTCTATTCTTTTGGTTTTCAGTATTCAATATTTGCTTATTTGTTGCCGGGTCAATTGTCGGTGAAAAATTGGTTATGGGATTTGCCTCATAGGTATAAGCTAAGGAAAGAATAAACCTTTTAAAGATATAATTTGTTTTAACTGCCGTTGAGAATGATGGTTGTAGCGCTGGGTTGCCAGAGAATAATGTGTTGGGATCTGAAAAAATAACATATGGCGCCATATCATTGAAAGTGGGTCTTGTTACCCTTCTGCTGTATGAAATATTGATTGAATTTTTTTCATTCATTGAGTAGGAGACAAATGCGCTGGGAAACAAGTTGCCATAATGCCGGTCTACTATATTTTTTTCTGCGATCGAGCCTAAATTAGAGTTAGTGTATTCATATCGCGCACCGAGCTTTGCAGTCGTTTTATTGTTTATTTTAATGTTGAAAGTAGAATACATTGCGCTGATGTTCTCTTTTAAATTGTATTTAGCAGTAAGACCGTTATCTACTGTCCATACATTTTGGATGGTTTTCTCCACGCGTACATCATTGCTAAAGGAAGAAATCGTTCCTTTTAGTCCAGCCTCCATTTCAATGGACTTGCCAATTTTCTTTACATAGTCAGCGTTGCCAACCCAGAATGTTATGGGTGTTAATTTATTAGTTTTGATTTCGTCTTCATAAAGAAAATTACTTTTTGAATCATAGTATTTACTTACATATTTATTAGGGTTCCTGTCTTTGTAGAAGATATATTCTAAGTTTATAGCAACGCTTTCATTCTTATTAAAATTATGTACAAGATTAGCGTTAGCGCTGTAATTATACAAGGGGTGGAGTTCAATAGTGTGATTATTAATAAGACTATCCAATTTTCCATTTACACGTATATTACTTGTACTTAACATATCAGCCGACCATCTGTTATGAAAACCAGAGATCAATATTCCTGCTATGGTTTTTTTGCCTAGTTCATAATCTAAGCCAATTCTCCCAATATGGTTTTTAATGAGTGGGTCTCTAACATTTTCGATGAAGCTTTCTGTACTTTTTCCCTGGTTTTCAACATCCCGGTACCAGGAAAGTTTTTGATGGAATCTTCTGCTTGAAAAGGAGTAATCACCATATATATTTAGTTTACTCTCCCGGTGGTTAAAATTGATACTGGCAGATGGGACCCAGCCCCTGCCATACCCCAATGTTGCGGAGTAAGATCCATTTGTGCCGATCTGCATATTTGACTTCATCACGATATTGACGAAACCTGCATTTCCTTCAGCGTCATAATTGGCCGGTGGCGTTGTAATCAATTCTATTTTCTCAATATTGCCAGAACTTAAGCCGGCAAGCATTTGTACCATGGATGAAATGGGCATGCGGCTTATCTTGCCATTCATCATTACAACAACTCCGTTTTTGCCATTCATCGATAAAGAGTTGTTTTGTTGATCAACGATAATGCCGGGCGACCGCATTAGAATATCTAAAGCAGTACTCCCTGCATTTGTTATGCTTCCTGCTACGTTTATCACCATACGGTCTATCTTCTGTTCAAACAAAGGTTTTGTTGTAACGACCGTCACTTCTTTTAGCTGGCCTTCTACGGAAATTAATGTAAGATCCTCAATATTTATATCAGCCTTACTGGTATGATTAAAGACTGCAGTATATGTTTGTTTATATCCTACAAAACTGGAAGCAATCAAATAATTTCCAGGTATTACCTTGTCAAATGTATATTTTCCATCTTTTGTTGTCGTCACACCTTTTACCAGTGATGAATCGATAGGGCTCAGCAATAATATATTCGCATTTGCGAAGGGCGATCCCTTTTTATCCGTCACCGATCCATGTATTTTACTTTGCGCATTAACTTCCATTATACTTAAGCTAAAAAATATATGCACGCATATTGCATAGTTTAGTTTACTGTATCTTTTTTGCATGCTATATTTTTAATATAAAAATCATTTGCTAAATGGGTCAGGATCAATTGGTGGGATGGACTATTATAAATATAATTCTTTTTTGAAGACTTTAAAAATATTAGGAGGGTGCAACAATAAGCTCAAAATAGATCTATAAATTGCCTCAAATCCAATCACATGGTAATAATTCGGATTTAATTGGTAATTTAAACAATAGACAAGGCTCGTCAAGGCAAGTTGTTGTAAGATTCTCATTGTAATGATTGCGCTATTAAATTTACTTTTTTGTGACATATAAGGAATAAGAGTTACTATAGGAATAACTTGGATAATAGAGGAGCGGATTGAGTTTCTAAAGCAATTATAGAACCCGGTGATTTAAATTATAAGTAAGGATTTTGCGTTTCAAATAAACTATGTATATCATGAAAATTATTTTTTTATTCATTTTCGATATGGCAATACTATCATTTGCAAATGGACAGGGCGTTATGCCTAACGATAAGCAGAAGAAAGATCTTTCTTCCCTGATAGACAAATATTCTCAGGCAAGGGAAAAGAGAGACACCGTATTGCTTAAAAACATTTTAACCAAAGATATTGATCAATTGGTTTCTACCGGTGAATGGAGGACTGGCATAGATGCATCTGTAAAGGGAATGTTGGTCAGTTCAGCAACCAGTCCTGGAACAAGAGCGCTCATTATTGATAAAATACGACTATTCAACCCGGATAATGCAATTGTTGATTGCAGGTATGAAATTCAAAATACAGATGGCACCATCCGAAAAATGTGGAGCATTTTATAGCGGTGTTTGAGAAGGGAGTATGGAAAATCAGCGCTATCAGGAATATGCTTCCAACCGGGCCATGATATCGTTGTGAAATTATGGTTTTTGGAATTTTAGGGTCGTCAATTAGCCTATAAGGTATTCAAAACCTTAGGTTTTAATGTAGGTTCTGAGACTCTTTAAGACTTTAATAATCTTATTGTTTAGAGTTCCATGAATTTAGGAGTTACTGAGTTTAAACCTATAAGGTTTTGAAAACCTTATAGGTTAGTTGCCGTCATTCAAGATGTTTTTTCTTCGTATTAAATTATAAGTAAAGCGAACCAAATATTATTTTGGTAACTGGATTATAAATTCTGATCCTTCTCCTTCTTTCGTTTCAACTTTTATCTCCCCACCATGTGCTTTAATTATATCATAACTTAGACTCAGTCCTAATCCTGTTCCTTGTCCTGAAGGTTTCGTTGTAAAGAATGGCTGAAAGATTTTATCCAATACTTTTTGAGGTATCCCCTTGCCATTATCTTTCACCGAAATCATTACCTTATCGACCATCTTTTTTGTATTGACTGAAAATGTCGGCTCGTAATCTCCAGGTTGTTCTTTCTTTTTATCATTTAACGCATAAAATACATTATTATATAAATTCAATAACACTTTTCCAATCTCCTGCGGTATGATATTTACTTTTCCACGCTATAATCAAAATCAGTTTTAATAGTCGCATTGAATGATTCGTTTTTTGCTCTAAAACCATGGTAGGTTAATTGTACATATTCTTCTGCTAAAGCATTAATATCTGTAGGTTCTTTTACACCTGCACTTGCTCTTGAGCGTTGCAACATTCCTTTTACAATGGCGTCTGCACGCCTGCCATGGTGATTAATCTTTTCAAGGTTCTCTTTAAGGTCATTGGTAATTACTTTTAGTTCTTCTATATCTCCATTGTCAATTGCCTGTTGCATTTCAATGATCAATTCACTATTTACTTCTGAAAATTATTTACAAAATTTAAAGGGTTTTGTATCTCATGCGCAATACCTGCAGTGACTTCACCAGGGGAGGCTATTTTTTCCGACTGGATAAGTTGGGCCTGGGTTGATTTTAATTCACTGTATGCGTTTTCAATTTTAGTTTTGCTTTTAGTTTTTGACGGTTATTTTTATAAAGAATTAAAGTCAGCAATAAAAATATTCCAATTCCAGACATTAAACTGTATTGCCTGGTTTTGTTCCGATACATAATTTTCGCAGATTCAATAGTTCTCTGGCGTTCCTCTTCATTGAAGGTAATGGATTGGATGGCATTAACTTTTTCAGCATCGTAGAGACTTTCTTTTGAATCAATAGCTATTTTAAGATATTCAAGCGATTGCTTTGGATTATCTTTTTCATATATTTCGGATAACAATGAACTTGCTTCATTACGATAAGAATTCCTTCCAGAAGTTAGTGCTCCAGGAAAGGGCTTATGAATTTATCTTTGAAGGCAAACGTTGGTACGATTTAAAACGAACAGGAAAAGCAGCCGAGGTCTTTTTGGCAACCAGGGGAATTACGATTGCCGATAAGGCGTATTTATGGCCAATTCCTGTTTCTGAACTGAACTTTAATAAAGCCTTGGAACCGGCAAAAGATCAAAATCCAGGATATTGATTACTCAAGTTTCGCAGATAATATAATAAACTCTTTCAATGCGTATTCTCTTTCTTGTCATTTCAGACAAAGCGCAATAGAATCTTTGCTTAGAAACATTTCACGGCGCTTTGGCTGAAATCTCCTTAAATTGATGCAGCCTGAATTTCAGGAGATTTCAGATGAAGTTCGTAACGGTTTAATATATGAGCACCAAAACGACGCTTCGCTGAAATGACAAACAAAGAGTGGGTATTCATTTGGTGCGAAACTTAAGTTGATTATAATAGAAATTCCTGTCCCGACGACTGGACCGGGACTTTTGAAAGTAATGATCCAACTGACTGATCCAAATGAATGGAACAATCTCATCATTTTAAGATCTCTTTATTAAATGCAATACTTAAATATTTTATTATGCGAATAATAATGGTACTCATATTAGTTCTTATTAAGAATTCAGGTTATTCCCAAACCAATAATTCTTATTCACCAAAACCGGACTATGATATAGATGTAATAGGAGGAACCCCGGCAGGAGTAGCTGCCTCTGTTGGTTTTGCACGTTGCAATAAGCCGGAAACAACACAATAAGTGAAGCTTTTTTTTACCTATGAAGTACGAGATTATTTGAACTACTGGTGGGGAAGTTCTTCTTTGCAAGGTCCTCCCCTATATGCATACCCGAACCAGGCAATTTCTGACAAATTAGCCCTGCAAAAAATCAGCTATCTCTGCATCTTTCTTGCCTTTATGAAGGAGTAAAAGAATATTAGCTCTATCATATTCCCGTATACTCCTACGTTCAGAATTCTTAAAAGTTTGAAGAAATAAAATTTCTTTCGGCTTTAATTTGATCTCCTTCTTGTGGTCTATGCCCAAGCGTCTAGGCTGAAGTTTAAGCGCTCTTTTCCTTCCGTTTTCTCCTGGGAGATAGGTTGTCTTAGGTTTTGTAAACAATTGGTACGATTTCACATCATTGCTTGGATAAGAAAAATAAATATATCCCCTTATCGGTTTTCAGTACAAAATAATGCCTCGGTTAATAATCTCACTTTTTGCCACTGAATAATTCAATTAATTGAATTATTCAGTGACAAAAAGTTTCTTTGATTACAAAAGAAGCTAGACGGGGCTTGCGAAGTCTCAGACTCAATTCCGAAGTCTCAGACGCGACTTTCGAAGTCTTCCAGACTGGTTCAATAAACAAGGATTATTTGTTTATAAAATGACAGATAGGCATGACTCCTTATGAAGATTCGCTCACTTCTTAAAGTGAAAAAAATAATCACCGTGCCCTCCGCGGTTACCCGGGATTTAAAAAATAATTTGAGAACGCAAAACGCAAACCGCCCTTCAATTCCCGCAAACTACCATCAGTATCTGTCATCTGCTCATTCTGGGAACTTACTATTGACGGTAGATTTACATTTACATAAAGGGTATTTACGTTTATTTCAATATTGAAATCCAGGTATTTCTATTTTTCATCATTAAATTTTTCGTTATGCAAATGCGAATTATTAAGGATAACTATGTTTTGAAACTACTTATTATTGCCACTTTAACAGGTTTACTCTACGGTTGTCAAAAAAGAGATCCTTTTCAGCCAAAGGCCACCGAAGAAAGTGCAGATGTTGTGTTTGGGTGGTATAAATTTATAGAAAGAGTTCAATTTAGAGCAACCACGCAACCCGTAGTTCTTCTAAACCATAGAAACTTTGGTTTTATTGGCGTGGGCCTGTATGAATCAGTACGTCCAGGCATCAAAGGGGCAGTGAGTTTCTCTTCCAAACTTTACCAGATGCCCACAATGCCGTCTACGCAGGTGGGCAGGGATTATTTATGGAACGCCAGTGCCAATGCTGCCCTGGCAAGTATGTTTAAGCAGTTTTTAACTGGCCTGACTGACGCCCATAAAGCCAGTATCGATTCGATGGAAAATGCCAATAACAACCGGTTTAAATTGAGCATATCTGATGACGTCCTTACGCGTTCGCAAGCCTTTGGACGTTCCATTGCAACTGCTATCTACAATTGGTCAACGACCGATAACTTCAATTTCTCCAGCGTGGGGTATATATTCCCGCCTGCTACTCCAAGCTCCTATGTTCTCACCCCTCCTAATTTTGCCAGCCCGGTAGGGCCCTTTTTAAAAGATTCAAGGCCTTTCATGGTGTATTCTTTAAATGCCATCGCGCCTCCCCCAGCTGTTCCTTATTCTGAAGCATATTCATCACAATTCTTCGCAGAGGCGAAAGAAGTATATGATATTGGAAAAATATTGACAACCGGGCAAAAAGCAATAGCTGACTGGTGGGCCGATGTAGGTGGTCCAGGAGTAGGACTTTCGGCACCGTATCATCAATTTTCAATAATAACATGGGTATTGGAAAATCGTCGTGTAAAGCTGGCACAGGCGGCTGAAATGTATGCCAAGGCGGGGATTGTAGTAAAGGATGGTCCATTTATAGTATGGCGGGCAAAATATCAATATAATTTACTCCGTCCGATAACCTATATCCAAAGACATATTGATGCATCCTTCCAATCCTATTTAATTACGCCACCATATCCGGAATATCTTTCCGGCATTGTCAGTGTTTACGCTCCTGCTTTGCAGGTGTTAATAAGAGAGTTCGGTGACATCCCGGTTACAGACAACGCATATGGTTGGAGGGGATCGGCTCCGCGGCAGTATAGTTCACTTTCCCAATTAATCCAGGAAGTTGCTGATTCACGAATCTACGCAGGAATACACTACCGGTTTACACAGAACGCTACTGTGAAACTTGGTAAAGAATTAGGTAATATAATCGCCGATATCAACTTATCAGAGTCAGCCAAGCACTAAAAAAGCATGGGTAGATTAAGGACCAAGACCTCACAGGCAGACCCATTCGGCAACAAACGGTGGCGGATCAGGAACAGAAAGACATGTGCCATGGCTAATCGGTGTAAGTCCACGAGCACAGTAGTATTGATGCCCTATCCGCCATCTTGCAACTACTAACCCGAAGTTATTTAAAGAACTCGCTAATAAAATATTTTTTGACTTTCCCGTGGTATTGTTCAACTAAATACTTTGGCACATTTTGTAAATCGACAACGAAAGGTAGAGAGAAGTAATTGATATTAACAAGTCGTTGAGACCTGAATAAGTAGTAGGTAGCCTATTATTTTTTAAAAAGAAAATATTTGCCGGTGTTTTCATTTCACCTTTGGGTGCCGGGAAACCGCTCCGGGCCTCGTTCAGATAATAATCGGAGGCGTTCCATGAAATGAAAGCCGCTACCTTGTTTTGAAAACCGGGTTGCTTGTTAAAAAACTCAAGCACGTTTGGATTTGGGTTTGGAATGAGTTCATAGTTTTTGATCGCTGTATCAGCATAGCCGGAATGTATCTCAGCATAGCCGGAATGTATCTCAGCATAACGGGGCACAGAAACATTGTAAGGATTTTTCACCTGCACATTATTCCATAATCACGATTACCGTAAATGCGGCCGTTGTTTGCAAACTCCGACCACAAAAATGGCATGAGCTTTTGCCTGCGTTCTTCAGGGGTAGCTGCCCAGAATTTTTTTTGTAGCTGGTTTTTAAATTTAGTGGTTGTTTTGTCATCGGCAAACAAGTAAGAATCTGCGCCTTTCATCGATTCCAATCAGCGAACGCCGTCTATGGAAATAATGATCACATTTTAAGTCTTGCACTTTTGGGCTACGGAGCTTAGGGAGGAGAAAAGAAACAATAAGGCAAACAATCGGTAAGGTCCGGCCATAGGTAATTGTATTAATAGTTAGTAAATTGATGACTGGTTAAACCCAAAAAAGGGGACCATCAAAACAACCTGCCCGGTTTTGATCTTCAGGTGAGTCTTATGAACATTAACAATATTAACTTTACATAGGATCTCTTCTGTTAAATTTTACATGGTGTTAAATTCTTTACTGCATTTCTATCTATCTTCTTCTTATCAATTTTCCAATGACACTGGCGAGGGCCAAAAATATTGCGGCACCTATCAAGGCTTTCTTCTTTGCTTTGGTATCAACAGGTGATTTTGTAGATTGCATATATTATAGTTTGCATGATGGGAAGCGGCTGCATTATTAAAAGCCCCATCGAGTCATCCCTTAAAGTTATTCATTTCACGGCACAAAACTTAGGCAGGCTGCTTTAGCCAGTGGCCAATTTAACATTGTGGGTTGAATGAAAAATCATTGTTGATTATGTAAACCATATAATGTCTTTGCGTTTTCGAAAGCGCTGCCCCTGGTGGTATTAAAATAGGCATAAACATCCTTCCCGCTTTGTAGCCATTCTCCATCTAGCAGGAGTTTCTTGCTGGGAAATCCTTTCGAGAATTTCTTCCAGCTTATGAAAATAGTCCATCGTGATCTTACCGGGAAACTGTATTAATAAACAACCCTTCTTGTCACCGATGAATGCTACGGCTTTCATAAACCGGTCAATATCCTCAGGGTTGAACTGGAGATTTTTTGCATGGGTAATATCCTTCCAGAGTTTTATGGTAAACTGGAAATCTCCAGGCACTTCCATCGGCCATTTTTCAAAGGGGCGTGCCATAGGAACTTTGTAAAAGGTGCTGTTAACCTCGAGTGAATTAAATAAGGAAGCATAATAGTAAAGCCTGCTTTTTCACTGGAACGGCTCCGGGTACGTTTGCCTGTTGCCGGGCAACACGATATTACTGGTGCCGACTCTTATTTGCCGATTTTCTCTTTTTCCATAAACGTACGTATTCTACTTTTTGTCTTTATTACTTAGAGTAATTTGTTACACGGAGAGTATCTCTGTGAAATATATTTGTTGCACAGAGATACACAGAGAAGCACGGAGATACACGGAGAATTACCGAACATATCTTTTAATTCCATTTTTTAAAAGTTTTACATTGAAGTTAATCAGCTGCCCCACCGGTTTGGCTGCAAACTTCATGTATGTAAGCACCTGCGCTTCATGAACCTCATT
>JBDSBP010000609.1:0-19133 GCA_039921525.1 Chitinophagaceae bacterium
GGAGATACAAAGATGATACATGTAGGAAGGGCCTCGCTTAGAGCGCTTTTATAATGGTTAATGGTTAATGGTTAATGGTTAATGGTTAATGGTTAATTTAGCGGCGCAAGCTATATCAATCGGAGCAATAATTAACCATTAACCATTAACCATTACTCCCCTCCCCACTTTTAGGGAGCTGCCTCCCAATTTCGGGGATAGTATCCTTTCTTGTTCCGGTGCATTTTTGCAATCGATCATTTAAAAAAGATCATTAACCATTAAAGCAAAAATGTACTATCATGAAACAAGTATCCAGAGAAAAAAAAATTACGAAAAGCTTCGCAAAGGTTGTAGCTGCGGTAACGCTTACAGCTGTTTTTTTAGTGGGTTGTCATAAGGATGATCATGAAGATTATCCTGGCCACCCGGGCAAACCTGGCCAAATTGAGTCCACCGTTGTTAAAGGCAGTGGCGATATCAGTGCGCAACTGGCAGAGTTTCGTCATATATTGGGCGATTCATTAAATGTCGCATTACCAGCCAATCCGGCCGGACGCCGTGAAATCAACTGGGATGGCGTACCTGCAGGATTCACCGACCCGAATGCATTTCCGGGTGATTTCTTTAATTCGCTTGATCCCGCTTTACCAGCTGGAAGAAAAAGGGGGTTGCTATGTACAAACAATGATAGCAGCTTAAGGGTGAGTACCAAGGGTTTTATTGATATAGATTCTTCCTACGCAACACAATTTACCCCATTTAGTGCGCCCAGAGTATTTACCCGGCTTGGTACCAATATAACGGAAGTGATTTTTAAATTACCAGGTACCAACACAGATGCTTCTGTAAAGGGTTTTGGAATAGTGTTTATTGACGTGGATGATGCAAATTCAACCTATATAGAATTTTACGAGGGAAGCAAAAGCCTGGGAGTATTTAAGGCACCCATTCGTACTGGCGCATCCGCCAACTCTTTCCTTGGAGTATTCTTTCCAAACAATAAAGTTACCCGTGCAAAGATTACCGGTGGCAATGGCACTTTAGCAAAAGGGTTAAAAGACATTTCAAACGGTGGCACAAAGGACCTTGTTGTTATGGATGACTTTTTATACAGCGAACCTAAATAGAAAAGATTTTAGCCACCAGGCACAAAGAACCACAAAAAGGAAACTTGAACCACGGAGGCAGAGAGAAACAAAGAGAGACACGGCGATTAGTTTATGCTAATATTTACTAAAAATGCTCCGTTTATCTCGCGGTCTCCCTGCCACCGTGGTTTTCGCATACATACTATATAACTTCCAAGTTATTTATATTGAGACATCGGCCCAACCCGGTGACCAAGCTGATAGCTGATTGCCGACGGCCGATACCTATACTCAAACCTGTTTCGTATCTTAGCCCCGACATTAATTGTTTAGTATGAGTAGGTTTTTCCTGGCTATTATTTTTCAAGGTTGTGCTTTATGGGTTAACGCCCAGTTGGCGGAGCTTTACTTCAATAAGCTTACTATTGAAAATGGCCTTTCCAACAATAAAGTAAAATGCATTCTCCAGGATAAGCGCGGCTTTATCTGGGTGGGCACCGAAGACGGATTAAACCGTTTTGATGGCACTCACTTTGTTGTATTTCGCCACCAGCCCTCAAATAATTATGGCATATCGGGTAATATTATTTCAGATATCCTCGAAGATAAAGAGGGTATTTTATGGATAGCTACCCAGGATGGAGGATTAAACCGCTACGATTACCGCCTGCCACCCAAGGATCAATTCAGGCAATTTAAACATCTTCCACACGATACCAGCTCAATACCCGTCAATGGTATTAATGCAATGCTGCAGGACACTTTAGGAAATATCTGGCTGGCAACAAGTGGGGCCTCTGTTATCAGGTTTAATAAAGCTCATGAAAAGTTCGATTATAAAGTTAAAATAGGCAGAACAGTATACGATTTGTGCCTCGATGAACAAGGAATAATCTGGGCCGGCAGGGAGGGTGGTAGCATATTGAAAATAGATCCCCTTACTACTAAATATGAAAGCCAGAAAGAATATGAAAATTATTATTTGAAATTACCACATGTGGTGGTAACATGCCTGTTCAGAGATAATGACAACGATATGTGGTACGGCTCCTGGGACAGGGCCTTGTATCGATATAACAACTCAACGAGGAAAGAAGAAACTTTTGCTTCATCCTCCAACCCGTTCTCTTTTTCGGATGACGAAGCCCTATCGTTCAAAGAAGATGACCAGCAACGGATATGGATAGCCGGAAAAAACCACGGGTTATATCTCTTCGATAAAAAAGAACAACGATTTTATAATTACCGGCACGATCCTCTTAAGGAAGGCTCGGTAGCAAGTAATACAATTAATTGCATTTTTAATGATCAAAACGGTAATACCTGGTTAGGCACTAATGCCGGGATAAGCATTTTCAGTCCCCTGCAACAACAATTTAACCAGGTGTTCCTGCAACCCATTAAGGATAATCCTGATAGTAAGATCTTAATTTATGATTTTTTTGAGGACGATGATAGTGTATTATGGATTGGCACCAGTAAGGGTATATTTATAAATAATCCGTCATCAGGAATTACGTACATCCCGGTTACATTTAATAATATTCCGTTGCAGGTTTCGAAGTTCTTCCAGGATGATAATGGCAATATGTATATTGGTACGAACTATAGCCTTTTCCGTTTCGACAAATATTCTAAAAAAGCGCTTCCGCTGGAAAATATGGATGAAGATGTAGTGATGAAAAAATTGATTGAATCAAGGATTGTATCTGTTTTGCAGGATACGATAAATAACAACCCCGTACTTATTGTATCTCCATACGGTCATTTTCTTGCTTATTATGACCTTGTCAATAATCATTGGGTGTCCCGGCAGGATACCATTCAAAAAATTCAAATTAAATATAATATAAAGGAAAACCTGGTTCGTAAGTTAGTTCGTTCCAAATCAGGAAAAATATGGATGGCAAATCTCAAGGAAGGATTGGGAGAGTGGCAGACGTCTTCGGGTACTCCCATACGTTATTATATAAATGATCCCCAATCGCCTGAAACAATTAGTAACAATAATGTATTCGATATAATAGAAGATGAAAATAATCTTTGGGTAAGTACATATGGTGGAGGTTTGAACTATTTCGATACTGATAGCTGCAAGTTTTCTCATGTTGCTTCCGTTAATAATTTGCTGGAAGGAATAAAGATGGATGAGCACGCTAATATCTGGATAATAAGTAATGGTAATCTTCACAGGTATAATAATACAACGCAGGTCTATACTTCATTTGAACTGCCAGACATCGAAAAAAGCGGAGGCGTTAAGGGATACATTTATAAAGCCAGGAATCAAAAAATGTATATGGCTGGCACAAACTATTACATAGCTTTTCACCCCGATTCCGTAAGAATCCTGGAAACTCATCCACTGGCATTGTTTACCGATTTTAAGATTTTTAATAATTCCTATAGCGACTTACTATTTAAGGACAGTATCGTTTTGCAGTACGATCAGAATTTTTTTTCATTGGAATTTTCCGCACCTTATTTTTCGATGGGTAGCGATGTTCAGTATTCTTACATGCTGGAAGGCGTGGATAAAAATTGGATTGATGCAGGCACCCGTAATTTTGCCAGCTATTCGAATATCTCCTCTGGCCTCTACCATTTTAAAGTACAGGCTACTGCTAACCGGGGTATAAGTGGTAACCAGTATGCAACAATTGCTATCAGGATTATTCCTCCCTTCTGGGAACGCTGGTGGTTTTACCTGCTATGTGCAATGATGGTACTGTTAATTATTTACACTGTGTACAGGTACCGGATCAATGAACTAGTTAAGCGGCAAGCCATGCGAAATAAAATAGCCAAGGATCTTCATGACAATGTTGGATCAACCCTGAGCAGCATTTCTATTTATAGCCAGGTTGCACAAATACAGAGTCAGCAGCATAACGAAAATGAATTAACGCAGATACTTGATAAGATAGGACTTACCTCTAACGAAATGATCTCCGAAATGAATGATATCGTATGGGCCATAAACCCCAGGAACGATAACATGGAGAAAATAATTCAAAGAATGGAATCATTCGCACGACCCTTACTGGCCGCCAAAAACATACAATTCAATTTTAATTTTGATCCCGCATTGTTGAATTTCAACCTCGATATGGGAAAGCGTAAAAATTTTTATTTGATTTTTAAAGAAGCTATTAACAACACGGTTAAGTATTCGTGTTGCGAAAATTTGACCGTTGATATACTTGTTAAAAAGCATCACATTGACTTAGTTGTTAAGGATGATGGGATAGGTTTTATTTATCAAAAGCTTCAGCATAATCTAAAGAATTCCTTATCGGGTAACGGTATACGAAACATGCAACTTAGAGCGCAGGAAATGAAAGGGAAGTATACCATCACCTCTGAACCTGGGAAAGGCACTGAAGTTTTTTTAACGTTTCCCATCACCTAAATAGGTGATAGGAAATCCATGGAATAATCTTCAAATTTGTATTCAATGGTATCAATTAAATCGTTGTAAAATTATTTTGTATGAGCTTAAGAATTGCCATATTCGATGATAACAAGAATATTCGCGAAAGTATCAACTTGTTGCTTTCTACAGCAAAAGATCTTCATGTAGTAGGTTCCTTTGCACATGTGCTGGATTGTGTAGGTGACGTTAGGGAATGTAAACCTGATATCATTCTTATGGATATTGAAATGCCGGGCATGACTGGTATTGAAGCAGTGAGAGAAATCAAAAAAGAATTTCCACACGTGCAAATATTGATGCAAACTGTTTTTGAGGATGATGACAGGGTGTTTGATTCCCTATGCGCCGGCGCTTCAGGTTACATTCTTAAAAATTATATCAATACCAAGTTGATTGAATCAATTATAGAATTGCAATATGGAGGATCACCGATGTCACCATCGATTGCCCGGAAAGTTCTTGGTAAACTTCAGCAGAATTCTGCCTTCATTCGACCGGAAGAAGCGCCTGATTACAGGCTCACCCCCAGAGAAAAAGAAGTGCTGGCCTGCGTTGTAAATGGTTTAAGCTATAAAATGATCGCTGATAAATTAACCATAAGCTACGAAACCGTTCGCTCACACATCAAAAAGATCTATGAGAAATTACATGTAGCTTCTCTGACAGAAGCTGTAGCGAAAGCCATTAACCAGAGGATTGTTTGAATTTTTCTGCATGTACGGCGTTTGCCTACACCCTCCCACCCTCAAACTCAACTGTAAGAAAGAAGGGGTAGTACTACTAATTCTATCAACTTATATTAGAAAGGGAATGAGCAAGCCGGCTCCTGCAAAACCATTACTGGGAAGTTTCTAAACTCATCCTTTTTTCTTATCACCTGGATTCTTGCCCAGCGTTTTACTTCCCGATTCTGACCTTAAGCCTGCCGTCTCATCATCTTTTTCTTTTGGACCCTCTCCCTTACCTGTAGTTGAAGGTTGCATACGCTTATTCTCTCGGTCATCACCGTCATTCCCTGTTTGGGTATTTTCGTAACCAATATTAGACTGCGATTTATTTTTATCATTTTTCGGAGTGGTAGAATCTTTTTTCATGGTTCACGCTGTTTTAGGTAATGTTATGTATAATATTATTAAAATTGTATGCCAATGTAATCATTGATAATTGGCACCTTTGCCTAATAGTCAGATAACCCATTCCACTTCGCCCCAGCTAAATACTTCTTCCTTTTTGCCGAAAGTAATTAAATGACCATCATGATTCACCGCTTGTATAACTGTTTCAATTAGTGTATCGTTATGTTTCAACGTCACTTTTTTACCCCTGTTATAAAGAACGCTGTTATACTCTTCCAATAAATCGTGTCTCCCCGGATTTTTCATTAATTCCCACCTCGTTTGTAAGCACCTGCATAATTCTTTTCCTAACTCAACAATATCATATGTATTGCCGGTAATTTGTTTAAGAGAAACGGGATTTGGCAACTTTTTATTAAAAACGGTTTGGTTAATATTAATCCCAATGCCTGCCACGGCATATCGCCATATATTGCCTTTTACAGCATTTTCTATCAAAATACCCCCTGCCTTTCTGTCACGCCAATAAATATCATTGGGCCATTTAATACTTGTATCGGATTTTGTATAATGATTAACGAAATCATAACAGCCTAACGCAATGGTTAAACTGAGAGTAAATTGATTCGCCAGGGAAACCAGTTCGGGTTGAAGTATACAGCTTAACGCTATGTTCACCGCTGTTCCCGAATTCCATGACTTTCCACGCTGCCCTTTTCCCGCAGTTTGTTCTAGTGAAAAAATGGCATCTCCATGCCTGGCCATTCCCGCATGAACCCTTGCCATGGCATAGTTGTTGGTGCTATCAACCGATTTTAGTAAGGTGAACGTATTACCTATTGAATCCATGCTAAAAGGAAATGATAAAAGATTAGTACTTTTGACGAGAACGAAAGTAGGGTTTCTTTAAATTGTATTGACTCTAAGGGAATTTCAAAAAGATTGAATTAAATAAAATTACAAAGAATCGCAACTTTTCTATAAATAATTATCGAGGAGTTATGTTGTTTTACCCGGTTTTCCAATACTTTTTATTACCTATTATTATTTTACTAAAAACGATTTGATTATTGGAACAATTGACCATGTTGGCTACGCGTCATCACCAACGTTTAACCAGATTAACCAGAAACTCGAAGATTTTTAAAGCAATTATCCACGCTATCCAGGAAAAGAAAGGGAATGATATCGTTTCATTGGATTTAAGGAAGATACCGGAGGCAGTATCCGATTTTTTCATAATATGTTCTGCAGGTAGTAACACACAGGTTAAAGCCATAGCAAATTTTATTGAAGAAAAAGTTAGTAAAACGTGTGGCGAAAATCCTTACAAACATGAAGGTCAACAATCGGCTCAATGGGTGCTGATAGATTACGTAAACGTGGTTGTGCATGTGATGCTGACAGAACCCCGGAATTTTTACAGACTGGAAGAAATGTGGAGTGATGCCCCTAAACTACAGCATAATGATAATGATGAGTAATGCTGTTCAACATTCAATTAACTGCATCCCGGGAAAAATAACCGCTTAAAGAGTACTTTCAGAACTTATTTCACTATAAATAAACTTTTGATCTGGTAAATATTTAAACAATTTGCCAGAATTTTTATTACATATACAAACAAGGAAAAGATCTTAAAACATGTCACAAGAAGATACGAAACAGAATGATAGAGGTTTTCCGCGAAACAGACCAAGGGAAGATGGTAGCAACAGCCCGCGTAAAGGTCCTCGCTTCAGCATATATTGGGTTTGGGGTGCTATCGCCGCTATATTGATAGCCTTTAATTTTTTTGGTTCTTATACACCTGACGCCAAAGAAATCTCTAAGCAGGAATTCACAAATACCATGTTGGCTAGCGGAGACGTGGAAAAAGTGGATATTATCACTAATAAAGATTTGATAAAAGTTACTATAAAAAAAGATAGTCTACAGAAATCGTACTACAAAAATCTGCTTGCTAAAGGAAATAATCCCTGGTCATCTTCTAAACAAAACGATAAGGGGCCTCAATTTCAGTTTTCCGTAACAAAGGCCGATGAATTTGAAAAGGAGCTGAGAGAATATTATACTAAAAATCCTTCCGTACAGGAAGTAACTACCTTCTCGAAGAAGGAGGCTGATTGGTTGCCAACAATATTAAATTTCCTGTTGCCTATTTTGATCCTGGTTTTAATATGGGTACTGCTGATGCGTAAAATGGGCGGCGGTGCCGGCGGTGGTGCTGGCCCAGGCGGTATTTTCAATATCGGTAAATCAAAAGCTACCCTCTTCGATAAGGGAACTAAAGTAACCATTACATTCAATGATGTTGCAGGATTGGATGAGGCAAAAGTGGAAGTGATGGAAATTGTCGACTTCTTAAAGAATCCAAAAAAATATACGGCTCTTGGTGGTAAAATTCCCAAAGGTGCTTTGCTGATCGGACCTCCGGGAACAGGTAAAACCCTTTTGGCAAAAGCCATGGCAGGGGAAGCCCAGGTTCCGTTTTTTAGCATGAGTGGATCTGATTTCGTTGAATTATTTGTTGGTGTAGGCGCCAGCAGGGTGCGTGACTTATTTAAACAAGCTCGTGAAAAATCTCCCTGTATTATTTTTATTGATGAAATTGATGCCATCGGTCGTGCTAGAGGTAAAAACGCTATTATGAGCAATGATGAGCGTGAAAGTACCCTGAACCAATTACTGGTTGAAATGGATGGTTTTAGTGGGGAAACGGGTATTATTGTTTTAGCGGCCACCAACCGTCCCGATGTGTTGGATACAGCGTTGTTGAGGCCGGGCCGTTTCGACAGGCAGATATCTATCGATAAGCCTGATCTGAAAGGCCGGGAGCATATTTTTAAAGTACATCTTAAGCCTATCAAAATATCTACAAAGGTTGATATTCATAAATTGGCAGAACAAACACCCGGTTTCGCCGGTGCAGATATAGCAAATATTTGTAACGAAGCCGCCCTGATTGCTGCCCGTAAGGGAAAGGAACATGTTGAAATGGAAGACTTTCAGGACGCCGTTGACAGGGTAATCGGTGGGCTGGAAAAGAAAAACAAGATTATTTCCCCTGAAGAAAAGAGAATCATCGCTTATCATGAAGCCGGCCATGCTATTTGCGGTTGGTACCTGGAGCATGCATATCCTTTATTGAAAGTAACTATTGTACCCCGCGGTGTAGCAGCATTAGGTTACGCTCAGTATACCCCTAAGGAACAGTACTTATACAATACCGACCAGCTTTTTGACCAGATCTGTATGAG
Organism: Chitinophagaceae bacterium; assembly: GCA_039921525.1. Taxonomy (GTDB): domain Bacteria; phylum Bacteroidota; class Bacteroidia; order Chitinophagales; family Chitinophagaceae; genus JADCRZ01. Next base: position 8,843 of record JBDSBP010000609.1, read on the forward strand.
CCTCGGAGGACGTGCAAGTGAGGAATTGAATTTTGGTAAAATTTCAACGGGAGCCCAGAACGACCTTCAGCAAATAACCCGTATGGCTTATGCTATGGTAACAGTTTATGGTATGAACGATAAAGTAGGTAATGTAAGTTTTTACGATCCTGCTGCAGAAAACACATTTACAAAACCGTATTCTGAAGAAACTTCCAAACTTATAGATGAGGAAGTTAGAAAGCTGATCGATAAGGCTTACCAGAGTACCAAAAAACTGCTGACAGAAAAATCAGAGCAGGTGATGAAACTGGCAGAAGCATTATTATCGAGGGAAGTGTTGTTTCAAAGTGATGTGGAGGCGTTAATTGGTAAACGTCCTTATGAAGAAAAGAAAACACTGGACGTAAGCGATGAAGAAGAGGAAGCGACAAATCATACAGATCATGGTATTATCAGTGAAGGAGTTCCTCCTTATGATAGTAATGCTACCAACCATTCTCTTAGTTAGTTTAACTTTTCTCGTGTCTAATTCCAGGGAAAATATATTAAAAAAAATAAGAAAGGCGTTGAATGAATCAACGCCTATTCCTTTTCCACAAAGCGAAGGGAATAGTATGGTGTATCAACCTCAGTCTGGAGAGCTGGAAGTGCAATTCGCAGAAGAATTCAGTAAACTACTGGGAAAATTTGTGTTTTGCCTGGATGAAGCCGAACTAATTGGTCGCCTGCTGCATGTTATACACGGCAATCAATGGAACAAAGTATTCTGTACGGAGAAAAATTTGCAAAAACTTTTTGAAATAGGATCGTTTCCGCTTGATTCGAAGCTAACATTAAAAGATTGTGAGGTAAGTGTAACTTCCTGCGAAAGCCTGGTGGCGAGAACGGGCACCATAGTGATGAGCGCCGCACAATCAAACGGGCGAACTGCAAGTGTATATGCACCTGTTCATATTTGCATTGCCTATACAAGTCAATTAGTCTACGACCTTAGGGATGCCCTTCAACGTCTAAAAGACAAATATCAACAGAAAATACCTTCTATGGTAACCTTCGCATCCGGTCCCAGCCGTACTGCCGATATTGAAAAAACGCTGGTAGTTGGTGTGCATGGCCCGAAAGAGGTATATGTTTTTCTGGTTGATGAACCCGTTGGGAACCCATAGCTTTTTACAACGGCATAGTTTTCAAGTACATTTGCCAATAATTTTTTACATGACCCTCGCTCCCGGCAAAAAAATTTATTTCATTTCTGACTTCCATCTGGGCGCTCCGGACTTTGAAAAAAGTCTTGTACGAGAAAAAATAATTGTTGAATTTCTTTCCAAAGCGCAACAAGACGCGGCCCATATTTTTATTGTCGGCGATATGTTTGATTTTTGGTTCGAATATAAAACGGTTGTGCCCCGTGGTTATACACGTATCCTGGGGAAACTAGCGGAAATAACTGATAGTGGTATTCCCGTAACATTCTTTGTAGGAAATCATGATATGTGGATGAACGACTATTTTGAAAAAGAAATGGGTATCCCTGTTTACTATCATCCTGAAGAATTTGAATTTAACAACAAAAAATTTTATATCGCGCACGGAGATGGCCTGGGTCCCGGTGATAAAGGATATAAATTCATAAAAAAAATATTTCGGAACAAGTTGTGCCAGTGGGTATTCGGTGTCCTACATCCTTCTATAGGTATAGGAATCGCCAACTTTTTCAGCAGGAAAAGCCGGCAGGCTACCGGCAATGCCGATAAACATTTTTTGGGAGAAGATAAGGAATGGTTGATCATATATTCAAATGAACTGCTACGGCAAAAACATTATGATTACTTTATTTACGGACACCGTCACCTTCCCTATGACTGCAAATTAAATGGCGGCAGCAGGTATATTAATCTGGGTGACTGGATCATTTATAATAGCTATGCCGTATTTGACGGGCAACAAATGGAATTAAAATACTATAAAGGTTGAAAAAAGCATTCGCGATCATATTATGTTTTTCCCTTCTTGCAACAAGCCGGGCCCAGCAGCCGGATTCTTTAAAACAGGTAGCTACCATCCAGGGAAACATAATTGATTTTACGGTTGATAATCTCGGGAACATTTATATTATCAATCGTAACAACCAGTTAAAAAAAATAAATCTCAAGGGCGACTCACTCGGCATATTCAATGATTTAAGACAGTATGGAAAAGTTTATTCCATCGATGCCACCAATCCTTTAAAATTATTATTGTTTTATAAAGACTATGGGAACATTGTTATGCTCGACAGGTTCCTGAATGTTCGCAATACCATTCAATTGCGTAAGGGAAACATCTTCCAGGTTAGCGCAATAAGCCAAGCTTACGACAACGGCATATGGATTTACGACGAGCAGGCGGCCAGGTTGAAAAGAATGAATGATGAAGGTGGCATTATTGATCAGTCGGCAGACTTCCGTTTGTTTATGGATGCCGTTCCTTCGCCGTTGTTTATAGTTGACCAGGACCGGTTGGTATATTTATACGACCCCGAAAAAGGCCTGTATATATTTGATTATTTTGGCACACTCCGAAATAAGGTGGCTTTATTGGGTTGGGAAGACTTCCAGGTGCAAGGTGGTAAAGTATTTGGACGAAGAAAAACAACCATCGAACAATATATACCTGGCACTATTACTTTAAAGGAACGAGTGCTGGATAGCGCCCTCTCAGGAGTGGTTAAAATGAAAGTAACACTTAATAATTTATATTGCCTGAAAGACGGTGTGATCAAAGTGTATGCCTATTAACCTTTATTTTTGTTCTCACTCAACGGCATTGTATTATGCAGTCATTTTTGCAAAGGGTTTATTTTAATAACACCATAAGGGATTATCTAATTTTAATCGCGGTGGTGTTAATGATAATGATGGTAAAGCGTTTACTATCCACTTATATTGCCAGCTTGTTTTTTAAATTCTTTCATAAGGTTTCCTGGAATATAAGCAAGGAAGCATTTGTGAACCTGGTGAGAGGACCCATTCATGTATTTTTGATAGTGCTGGTAGTGTTTATTGCCCTTGATAAATTAAAATATCCGGATGTATTTAACTTTAATATACATCACGTACCATTTAAACAGGTTGTGGAATCCACTGCCAACGGCATTATTATCATCGCATTTATTTGGTTACTTTTAAGGCTTATAGATGTAGTGGCCATGATACTGGAACAAAAAGCCGTGCGATCGAACAGCGCTTCGGACAACCAGATCGTAGTTTTCTTCAAAGATTTTTTTAAGGTAATTATTATTATTATAGGGATACTCCTGGTTATAAGGTTTACTTTCTACAAAGATATTTTTCCTTTGCTAACTGGTTTTGGAATTGCGGGAGCGGCGCTGGCCTTATCTGCGAGGGAAAGTCTTGAAAATTTGATCGCTTCATTTATTATTTTTTTTGATAAGCCTTTTTATGCGGGTGATGTGGTGAAAGTTCAGAATATTACCGGTACAGTGGAAAGAATTGGCTTACGCAGCACGCGCATCCGCACCGATCAGAAAACATATGTTACCGTGCCTAATAAACAAATGGTAGACACCATAGTAGACAACTTAACGCTACGTACCCAAAGAAGGGGCGTCGTAACCCTGGAACTTATCTCCTCCACTGACTATGAAATAGTGAACCAGGTTATTATTGATATCAGGAACATTATAAAAGGCAATGAAAACATCCAAAATTATAGTGTTGTTTTGAGCGATATTATCAAAAACAGTTTTGTAATCCAGGTAGAATATTTTACGGATGCCATTGCCCAGGATATTTTTAATGAGGTGAAGCAGAAATTGAATTTAGCCATCATCCAATTACTGGAAAAAATGAAAGTAAAGCTTGCGGGTAAGGCAACAGAAGTAATTGTAACATCTAACGAGAAACTGACGGATGCTGAATAAAAAAGTTGTTTTATATGAACTCTGTACCTGGGCTTTAATCTTTAAATATTGAATTTTAAACTTATATACTTGATTTTATTTCCAGCAAAAACGTTCTGATCCTCTGCAATGACTGGATCATTTCGAACTTTGCATCTGCCTTGGAATGATTATTCTTTATATACTCTTTAGCACCTTCCATCGTATATTTTCGTTGACGCACCAGGTGATGGATAAGATGAAGATTTTTTATATCTGCCGGGCGAAAATACCTATCGCCCTTTTTATTTTTTTTTGGTTTCAGAATATCAAATTCATTTTCCCAGAAACGCAGTAGAGAATGGTTGATATGAAACATAGTGGCTACCTCACTCATCGAATAATACTGTTTTTGAAAGAGCAATTCGTCTTCCGGAATTTCGATAAGGTCAGCTTCCGTTTCAACCTCTTTCAGCGATTTTCGTCCCCTTTTCGCAGGCGGCTTTTTAAATATGGTGGATGGATCCCTGGGTTTTCTTCCTCTCTTTTTAGGCTGATTTATAACAGGAGAACTATTCTCTTTGCCGGCTATACCAGTTTCAGGGGCTTCCGCGCTGAAATCAAAAGTTATTTGACGAACTGATTTCACAATACCAGGATTTAAATGAAAAACTTTTTGGTCTGTGAGCATTTATGAATTACGATTCAGGTAACTCTGTATGCAAGATACCGATTACATTTCGCAATAGGTTTGCGTTAATCCAGACTTTGATTACTGGCCGCTGCCATTTTTAATAAGCGGTCAAATTGTTCAGGGGTCATATCGTTATAAAAAAAGTACACCGGGTCGAGCGGTCTGTCATTTTTGTGAACCTCATAGTGACAATGCGGGCCAGTTGATTTACCTGTACTCCCTACATAACCAACTATCTCTCCGCGTTTTACCCGCTGGCCATTTCTAACCTTTACCTTATACATGTGCCCGTATAAAGTTTCATAACCATACCCGTGTTCAATTATCACATGATTACCAAACCCGTCACCGCTATTCCCGGCGGTTGTGATGATTCCATTTGCCGTTGCGTAAATGGGTGTACCCTGTGGAGCAGCAAAATCAAGCCCTGCATGCATTTTAACTGTTTTATATACCGGGTCAATGCGAGTGCCAAAACCTGAAGCGATACGGTTAAGATCCTTATTTGAAACAGGTTGAATGGCCGGAGTGCTTGCTAGCAATACTTCCTTGTTTTTAATATAACCCTGCAACTCCGTAAACGATTTATCCTGGAAAGCCATTCGTTGAGAGATGTTGTTAATGCTGGATGTGATGGAACTTGCCAGGTCATTCTGCCCCATCTTCTGCACCAGTAGAATTTCTTTTTGGTTTTCCATAGCCTTGGCGCGTGCGCTGTCGGGGATTGGATTAGCTTCGAAAATTGCCCTGTAAACATCATTATCCCGTTTTTCCAATTCTTTCATTTGCTGGTTAAGCTTCTTCACATGCCCATTTAATACATCCAGTTTTTCGCGGGAAGTTTCATTTTGTTCCCTGAGTAATTTTTCTTTGGGAGAATCCAGGTATCTAAAAGCTAAAGCAACAATAATAAGTGAGGTAACTATACAGGTAGCCATAAAACTCAATACACGAAGCAGCTTGACCCGCAACGGTGTCTCCAGTTTTTCATAACGGAGCGTATTGGTGTTATAGAAATATTTTATTTTTCGCATATCCTACACGCCAACTGGCAAACAATCAGACAATTGTTGGTGAAATAATTTAAAGGATGCAAAACTATGAAGCATCTTCCTACGATACGCACAAACCTACGTTAAAATGAGCATTAGGCAATTAATAGTAAGTTCGTTAAAACAAAGGGTTTTCCTGCCACAAAGTCAAGAAATCACGAGGAACACAAAGAAGCTGTGAACTAAATATTTAATTCATTATTAGTTGGTCAAATTCTCGCGTTCTATTTTGGTTTTGTGGTCGTTGAATGATTTCTAACAGTACATTTGCCGCGGAGAGGTGGCAGAGTGGTCGAATGCGGCGGTCTCGAAAACCGTTGACTGTTACAGGTCCGGGGGTTCGAATCCCTTCCTCTCCGCTGATTAAAGTATCGAAACTATTTAAAAGCCTGCAAATAAGTAATTTTTAGGCTTTCCTTTTGCAGCGGGCTTACAAATTAAATCAAAAAAGCTAAAATAAACGTGAGTGATTCATTTACTTGATTTCATTGCTTTCACAACTTTTAATGTTTTGTCTTTTGTAAGTTTTTTATACTCTCCAGTTTCAACACCAAATATTGCCATTTTCCCATTTTCGTCATTATGAACACCCCAGCCATATCGCTTCGTCAAAGGTGAAGCGCGGAAACAAGGTTGACCTTTTGAGAAAAATTTTTCTCTTTCTTCTCTGTATTCCCCTTTTGTCAAGTCGTTCTTGACTACATGCACTTGAAATAAAATGTCGTCAGAAGTGTATTTGTAAGGATTTTTGCTAACCATTTCAAATTGAATATTTGCCGCAGTTTTTGTATCTGCTTTTATTGGAGGAATTTCTCCAAATGTATTTGAGCAGTCGTCTGCAATTTCAATAAAGGTGTTTTTGTAGTTGGTTGTATGAGTTTTCATTTTACGTGATATGTCGTTTATGTTTTTGAGGCTTTGCGATGGGCGTTTTAAACACCTCAAATATTTGATTAACAATATTGACCCTTCTTTCAAAACTACTTATTAACTCTTCATTTTTCAAAATTTCAAATTTCATTATTTAGTTTAGCATAGATATCAAGACTAACAAATTTATCGTTTTTTATTTCACAATCTTTCCTTGTGCCATCGTGTTTAAAGTCAAGTTTTGCCATTACACTTTTTCATTTTACGTTTTCAGTTTCTACAATACCCTCTATTCGATGCAGACCTGATTTGCTAATTAGAATAATGAGCAAAAATCTTATTTACTTTTCCTTCATCGTTAAAAAACATCACTTCCATTGCCATCTTATTCATAATTGATTTATAATAGTTAACTACCGAATTTACTCCAAATGTAACGTCTATGAATTCAAAATGTAAATCAGGAATTCTATCTAACGCTTTCTGCCAATATTGCCTTACCTTATCCTTTCCTTTCAAAGAATCTACTGTGCCTCCTGTAGCGATTTTAATCATGGGAGTAGTTATCTCTACGTCGTCTGCATAATGAGTTAAAATGAAGTTCAAATCATGTGAATTCCATGAAGAAATCCACTCAATTGCAAATTTATTTAAGTCCATATTTGTTTGTATTTTGAAATTTGCATTTTTAATTAACTGAATTTTTCCTGTCGTCCCTCAATGACAGGAGGTGTTTGTAGGTAGTTGTTGATTTCCCTGGTTGTTTTCTTTGTTCATTTTGTAGAGTCCAAGTTGAATAAGGCCATTCAAGGTATCATACTCAACCCGGGTTTTCTTTATCTTCCCTTCTGTCACACGAAAGAAGCAATTAAAGTCTGTTTTAATTTTTTTACCGGTGGGTGCAAAATTTATAAATTGCCCTAATTGTGTTCCCGAAAAGTTTATCCTGGCAGCAACCAGGTCCCTTTCTTCAATAGCAAACAATATTGTTTCTTGCAAATCTGGAAAACTTTCCAATTCTGCTTGATGAAAATGGACTAAACCAATATTTGTTTTTATCTGCTTTGGTTCAGATGAACTATTTCTTATAAAATCTTTGTGAACTAATGTCAATAATTTATTCCAATCTTTTTGATTAGTAGCATTAATAAAGTCCCGTACTATTTCTTTATTGCTTTTCATTTATATTTTAAAGTTTCTAAAGTATAACATTTAATTAATAGTTCTTTCTATGATGTGATTTTGCTTTCCTGTTCGAATGCCCACTAATCGTCATTTGTCCATCCGCGTTCGTCGGTAAAAATAATATTATATGCAATCGTTGTCTTTCGTTTCTGAATAGGTTATCTGTTTGTTTATTACAATGACCGCTTAACCAGTATCCGGTACAAGATCAATGATGATACTTTCCCCATAGGTTCAGTGCGGTGGGGTCAGTCAACAAAGACTATGCGATAGGCCCCCATCAAGATTCTTCTGATGGGGGTTTGTTTTGCGGGCTTGTCGCGTAGTATTCTTTATGATGAATGCTGGTTCTTACTTACTTTGAAGTTTTTCCAATTTCTCCCTCGTATCAGCATTCTGTTTAATTGATAAAGCTTTTTCAAAATTATTTATGGCATTAAATTTATCGCCAATAGCTACATAATAATCACCCATGGAATCATAAACATTGTAACTTTCGGGATAGTTGTCAATATTATATTTAAAAAATCTTCTTGCTTTTTGAAATTGCTTACTTCCTAACGCTTGGTAACCCATCCCGTTTATTAGGTTTTCAGAAGGCTTTATTTTGTATCCCATTTGTTTTGAGACGGTGGAAAAATGTTTTTCGTATGTATTCACTAAATCTGCTGTTGAATCGGTAAACTCTCTAAAAGAGATTTTTAAAGGATAAAAATTGAATAGAAAATGCAAAGCATCATATTCTGTAATAAGTGGAACAGAGCCATGTGAGTCATCGTTATAATATTTGCCTTGATATTTTAAACTATTTTGTGTATTCTTCTCGAAATAACTCCTCAATTTTAATATCGAGCGAATATGTCTGCTATCGCCTGAAGTGTCTTTTAGCACTTTATTTATAGTCATACCATCCTCCATTGTGTTTGCAATTCCAAGAAAGATGGAAGTTCCTTGAAATTTTGTATTTGCAAGTACTTTTTTGGTTTCTTTTAACAGGATTTGCTTATCCCACCACATACTGGGATCAATACAGATATATGAATTGAATAAATTAGTGTGATGTACAAAAGTTTGCATAACCATCAACCCACCAAAGGAATGTCCAATCAAAATTTTGTACGGTTCGGTTGGGTAATGAGCATCGATATAGGGTATTAATTCTTTTTCAATAAAAGAAATAAACTTCTCGCCTCCGCCAGAAGATTTGGAAGAAGCACTATCCATAAAAGGTGGCTCAACGTTTACATGTGTTGGTGTTAAATCTCTTGTCCTGTTTGTATTGGGAATACCTACTACAATCATTTCCGGACAAATCATATTGCCATTAACTGTGCTTAATTGTTGAATCATACCTACCACCGAGGAAAAATGTGCATCTCCGTCTAATAAATAGACAACAGGATACCGTTGTTTAGCATAAACATCATTAGTCCCCGCACTGGGCACATATATCCATATCTTTCTTTTTTCATTTAATACCATTGATTGAATGCTGTCAATATTTCCGATGACAATTTTGTTATCGGTCTGAGCGCTACTATTAAAGAATAGAAAAACAATTAAGATTGAAAAAGGAAAGAATTTCATAATATTAATGGTTTGTCAGGTTAAAAAATGGTATAACGAGTATGGCTTTGTGCTGGTAGGGGAGTAGTATTCCGTAGGGCCATAACCGTTGCTAAATTGTAAATAAGGGTTCATTGTTCTCTATATTGCCTGGCGTTAATCGTCTGTTGAACTCAAGGTGGGATTTGCAAATAGCCGATTATAAATCCGTACCGCCCGCTTGCTCAAAATCGCCCGTCAAGCAACAGCTGCCGTGGGGCTCTCAGCCAGAAACTTTCTTAAATCATATAGCTTCATTTTTATTGTTCACTAAAAATAATAAAAAAAAACAATGAAATACAGCAAATATTACAACAAAAATATATTTGGGCATCCAGGCGGTGAAAAATTTAATTCTTATAGCCGTGCCATATTAACAAGGTTGCTCCTTTACTCCTCATATAGCGTTGTTAACTTAAATACTGTGTTCGAAATAGGAGGGTGTGTGCCGGAAGCATAGGAACAAGGCAGACTCATTTGCGGGGTTGGCTTTTGTGTGGCCTGCCTTTGTACTTGCTAATGCGCCTGATTTGGTGCGTTGATTATCTATTCACATCTTTAAGCTATTTACTCAATTTTATAGTTGTCTGAAATAATAAATTATCGAGATGTATAGAATAAATTATTTGGCTGCATACGATTCAAACCATTCAAATTTTTCTTTGATGATGTTTTGCTTTTCTGCTTTTAGATAATTCAAAAAGGAATTTGCTACCATTGAAAACCCTTTGTCTTTCAACCAAATTAAATTCCAAACTGATTTTATAGGAAATCCTTTTACCGGAATAATTTGTAAATCTCCATTGTTCAATTCATTTTTAATTCCAATCAATGGCATGATAGAAAAGCCCATGCCTGCAATCACAGCTTGCTTAACTGCCTCGTTGGAAGTGAGTTCCATTTTCTTTTTTACAGGAAGTTTATTTTTTAGGATGAATTTCTCCATCACATGCCTCGTTCCAGAGCCTTCTTCTCTATAAATTAACGGAATGGTTTCAAATATGTTTTTGTTGTAAATTTTAT
>JBDSBP010000610.1:0-7772 GCA_039921525.1 Chitinophagaceae bacterium
AAAGTTGATGAGGATATTTTTTTCGGCAAAGGTTCATTAATGAATGCTTACAATCGACTTTATTCAACCAGGCATAATAGTGTTGGTAAGAAATCTTCATCCATTTTAGAGTTCTGTTAAGGGAAACAAGGCTGGCGGACAGCGCAATCGTTTTTATAAGCAACGTCTGGGAACTTTTCAATATTTTTTTTCGATAACAAGTATTATTAATGATCTCAGAATAACACATTACTATCAAAGCCAATGATTTAGCCACTTTTAAGAGCTTGTCATATCGATCTTTTAATTGATAAAAATCCATTTGTTCATCGTTGGCATAAATAAAATCATAACCGTATAAATTATTTAGTGATTTGTTTTTCCAGGAACTTCGGGTACTTGGAGGAATTTGTTTGGAAATTGAATCAGGAAGAAGTCCAGTTAGATATCCTCGTTTGAATTCGGTAGAGTAGGATCGCTCCTTTCTCTTTAGGCTGTTAGGTGCTGTTTGCATAAAATTAAACAATAAAGGCCTGTAAAGTTAGTGTGCTATCAAAAAATGGTGCTTTTAAGGATAGATTCGAATATTCGCACCCTTTTGATATGTTTGCTCCGTAAGCATAGCACTGGATTCAAACGAGTTTTAGAAATAGTATAGGTGCCCGGTTAACCAGGTTTATGCAATTCCCAATATTCTCTCGGCGTAACAATTTTAGTTCTCTTATATTTCTTAATAGTGAAATCATTAGTGTTCCCGGTCACAAGAAAATCAGCCTTACATTCCCATGCAAGTTCCAAAAGCATATTATCATCCGGATCACGAATTTTCTTAACCTTCTTTTTCGGAGAATAATATGATGCGGTACTGTTGATATCAGAAATAACCGTATCAGCCTTCGCCCTGAAATCCTGAAACTGGGAAAACTTATCCCTGTTCAAAACTTCAATATATTCATTCATAAGATTTTCAGAAAGACAAAGCTCGATCTCCCTTTCAAAATACAAATTAAGGATTAGGTATGGAAAGCTTTTCTGGATCAGACCAGAGACAATAATATTGGTATCAAGAATGACTTTTTGCATTTTTCCTGACAGCCTTTACTTCTTTTGATATTTCTTCCATTGTCAAGTCAGACAGCTTATATCTTCCCCCAAGTTCAACTGTATCATTCAGATTTTTTTTGCTGATCTCCCTGCTTACCAATTCAATCAGGTCAGAAAAAGAAAGTATTTCCTTTTTCAGTCCGAACTTGCTGAACTCCAAATCAGAAATTTTAATACTTAAAGTACGCATAAATCTCTCATATTATCGTTTCAAATATACCAATTTAATCGGATTAGTCAAGGGGTACGCAAGATCAGAACTTGAAAACCGCCTCCAGTGAATCATCGACAGCCTTATGAATAAAATTAGCCTGATATCCAATTGTAGTTGGTATGGATGAATGGAAGTAGAGTTTCTACAACAACATCTGGACAGGTATTCTATCACCGGAAATATTCCCGATGTATGACGTTTTGACTAAATTTTAAGGTGCTTCAACAAATACCCGTGACGTTTTTCTCCTCCAGGCATTTTTGCGGAGACATACATGGCGAGGCTAAGGATGAATCTCTAAGCCAGTTTAAAACATTAAACTCAGTCTATTGAGTTCTACTTTTACTTAGGTTAAACGATTTTTACATTAGCAATTAGCAAAAGAAAATGTGTAAGGTGTTCAATTGAAGGCACATCCCGGGTACTTTTAATAGGCCTTAAATAATTGATAATCAATTTTTTAAGGCTTTTTTTTGAATGCTGGTTGACTCTCTGGTTGCCCTTTTTTAAGATTTTTATTTTATTTTGTTTCTTCTTATTTAACTTGTCTTAGTTAAAATTTACGAAGTTTGACTTTGTTCCTACAAATATGAAAAACTGGGTTATACAAGGCTTATTGTACGTTTCCATCCTTCGCCTCTTAATTATATTAAATCTAAATGGTATCATTTTCATTTCTGTAAAAAAGATGATCCCACATTACAGCGTCTTTATATCTCGATAATCTGGCTGATGAAATAAAATATGAATTTGGAAAACAGATATCTGTCAATAAAAAGTCGTTAACGCTTGCAATAATTAAAAAAATCTGGATAACTAAGAGGCAAAGGAAGATGTCATAGCGCTATTTGAAAGAAGGCAGGCAGCTCCAGGTGATGAAATAAAATTGTTGCTGAAGAAAATACCCGCTTTGATATATCCTTCTCTCGCAGCCGACCAGGTACAATTTAGTAACAAAGGATCTTCTTGCGGTGTGTGAGGTTATAAATTAATTCAGTTTTCGGGGAAGTTGACAGGCGGCCAATTCTACTAACCTCGCTATTGCAAGCCTCCTTGATGTAATGTTGAAGTTTTGATGCAGGTCATTTGTTTTACCTGGTAAGATTTTAATAAACAGGTCTCCATCGAAATTACAATGTACTTTTTCTACGGTAGAGTAATCAGAAAACTGAAGGCCTGTGAATCATTTACCGCGATATTCCAGTTAATTGTCGTATTTTAGTTTGGTCTTGAGGAATGGTTGTGACGTAGTCTTACTTTATCTAAATGGGCAACCGATCAAAGAACAGTCGCTAATACTCTTCCAATTTGAAAGGTGATTGGTGCCTGATCAGTCTTAATGAATACTGTTATTAATAATCTGACTGGCTAACGTGGCCTATTATTCTATACTGGGAACAAATTCTTTTCTATATACATTAATATGAAACGATCAATTCTCATTTTGCTGGCTGCAATAATCGTTTTGATATCACTTGTTAAAGTGATAGAGGTGCAAAAAAATCCGGCATCAGCCACTAAAGCTATTGGTAGTTTATATAGTAGCCAAGCAAGGGCACTAGATTCTTTTTTGACAGCATATCCAAGGTATTTTTATGACAGCAGTTATGCAATAAGAAATCAGAAATACAAAGAGCTTGCATATTACTTTAAACGAGCCGCGGGTTTCTTGATTTATTTTGAGCCGGAACTTTATTATAAGGAATTTATAGCACCCTTTAAGTTTGAGAAGAATCAGCGAAAAGGTTCTTTGGCAACCATCCCGGATGATTGGATTTTTACTGGCCCTGTTGGCAATGAACCGGACAGTTTCCTTTTGAAATCATATTCTAAGGACGATTCTATTTATTACAAATCTTTTATAACGGAGGTAACAAATAAGTACCGCAAAACACTGGTTCAAATCAATTACAAAAAGTATTTTTCAAACCTTGATGCATCTGGCATTTTCGATGCTCTTCGGATTGAGATATTCAGAATCAGCGCTCTTGATATGGGCAACAGTGATTTTATAATTGAAGCTGCAGGTCTGCCCTCTTTAAACGGTTCTCTTGACAGTTGGCTTTTATTCACCAACGAATTTGTTAAACTTTTGCATGATGAACAGCATTTCTTAAAACGGCAATGGATCACACTGTCGGGTAAGGCAAGGAACTACCTGGCAAATAATAAAGATTTCAAGACGTTTAACCGGATGGTTTTTATTAAAAGTAATCTTATCCCGTTGTCTCAATATCTTAATAATCTGCAGGTAGCGCTGGGAATCCCTTTCGTACAAAAGTTTTCAGCTATCCGCGCTGATGCAAAGCATATTTATGACAAAAATTTTTTCAATCCTAACTTCTTTGCTCCTAACGATAATGCATACTATTCTGAAGAAAAAGCCAGCCTTGGTGAATTATTGTTTTTTGATCCTATACTATCAGACAACAATAAGCGCGCTTGTGCGTCCTGTCATAAACCTGGACTTGCTTTTACAGATGGTCTGGTGAAAAGCATCAGTTTTGAATTTAAGGAACTTCCCCGTAATGCTCCTACTATTATCAACGCCGGTTTTCAGAAAAAGCAGTTTTGGGATCTCCGTGCAACATCGTTGGAAGATCAATTGGATTCTGTAGTAAATAATGCTTCGGAATTACATAGTTCATTTGAACATGTTATAGAAAAAATCAATTCCAGTCCGCAATATATAAAGTTATTCAATAAGGCATTTCCAAAAACAACCAGGAATGGTATTAAACGAGAGGATGTAAAAAATGCTATTGGAGTGTATGAAAGAACCCTTGTAGGGTTGAACAGCAGGTTTGATGAATTTATGCGTGGAAATGGAGAATTAACTGGAGGCGAGGTAAATGGCTTTAACCTCTATCTGGGTAAAGCAAGATGTGGCACTTGCCATTTTGCTCCGCTTTTTAATGGTACTTTACCTCCATTTTTTAATTTCACTGATATACAGGCAATAGGCGTTCCCCTGAAAGATACTATGGTGAAATTCAAAATTGATCCCGATGCCGGCAGGTTTAAATTAACAGGTGATTCGTTCACAAAGTTTTTTTTTAAGACTCCAACAATACGCAATAGCGCTTTAACAGCTCCTTACATGCACAATGGGGTTTATAAAACGTTGGAACAGGTCATTGATTTTTATGACCAGGCGGGAGGTACAAAATTCGAGAATGATATGCGGCCTGATATGGTAGGACTTCCGGGCTTGACTCTCATTGCACTAAAGCTGAATTTGAGTGAATCAGAAAAGAAAGAACTGGTCTCTTTTTTACGGGCGCTTACTGATACCAGTTCAGCAAATGGAGTACCCGGGGCGCTGCCTGTATTGACCGGAAAATATGCTTTCCTGAACAAAAGAGTGATTGGAGGTGTCTATTGATGTTAGAGCGCCTGGCTTACATACGTGAGAAACTCAGGCATGAATCGGTAACGGCAACGAAGTCTGCTCAAGGGTTAATATAGTATTGTAAAAACAGCAAATATTATATCGTTGATACCTCTTTATTGTAAGTAGTTTAATTAGTATAGATAATTTGAATTGGAAGAAAAAACGTCTAAGTAATGCCATATTGGTATATACATTTATGCAACCCATAGCATCGAATTATTCGCCTTTATCCCCTATTCTTCCCTTTTCTACTTCATGTAAGCATTCAATCTTTTAGCTGCTTCCAGGTTACTTGTCTTAATATATTTCAAGAAGGCTTTGTGTTTTATGTCCGGTTATTTTCATGATTTTAATAGTAGGGTAGCCGTCGAGGTACAAATTAGTAACAAAGGATCTTCTGGCGGTGTGGGAGTTTATGCAATTGTATAATTCAGTTTTAGGGGAAGTCGACAGCATATAAAAAATTGAAATTAATCTTTACAGAAATTTTATCTCCTTTTGCCTGCATGACGGGGATCGAGTCTTTCTTAAGATCTTATATCAAAACCTGGTTTAAATGTTTGTTTTAAAAATGAACAGCGGTCTTCAATTTTATTTCTGGTTGCATAAGAGACGATATCCTGGACAAGCCGGATTATAAGAATATGTCAACCTTTTTAAAGATAAGATGGAGAGGTGGTCAGGAATTGTTACAAAATGATGAAATTGAGTATACCAACTGTAAAATGGCGTAAAATAAGATAAGGATTACAAATTTGTAATCCTTACATGTAGCGGACTGGACGGGACTCGTGCCTAATTAAATGTTTTTTTTGGATTGCTGATATCAAGGTTAGAATTTCCTGCAAGTGTTCAAAATAATTCTCCATCCTTCCCGGTTCTGATATGGAGCCTTAACTTATTGTTAATCAATTAATTGAGGCTTTTTTGTGATGTTGGTTGACTCCCTGATTGTCCCTTTTTAAGATTTTTATTTCATTTTGTCTCTTGTTATTTATCTTGTCTTACTTAAAATTGACGAAGATTGACTTTGTTCCTACAAATATGAAAAACTGGGTTATTCAAGGCTTACTGTACGATTTCCATCCTTCGCCTATTAATTATATTAAATATAAATGGTACCACTTCCATTTCTGTAAAAAAGATGATCCCACCATTTCAGCCACGTTATATCTCGATAACCTTGCTGACGAAGTAAAGAATGAAATAGCGAAACAGGCTTCAGTAAACAAGAAATCCTAACACTTGCAGTAATAAATAAAATCCTGGAAAATAAAGAGTCAAAACAGAAAGTGATAATTTTATTTGAAAATAAAGAAGCGGATCTTAATAAAGAGAGAAAAATCTTCTTAGAAAATGTTGCCTCATTGATCCATCCTTTTCAGGAAGAAAAAGCACAAATTACTGGTGAACTTGAAACTGTTACATCTGAACAGTTTCCGGCTCGTACTTTATTATTGCCACACACATGTTTTTGGAGATAAATAATAACGAGCTCCAATATGAAACCCTAATCCGGGATACATCTGCACTGAAAGAATTCATTGCTGCCAAATTCAAAACAGCAAAAATATCGGATAGGATAGCTGACATGAAAAACTTCTCTTACAAAAAGTTGCCGCAGCGAAAAAATAACACCGCTGCAAGAGGCCAGTTAAAACCTCAATTAAAACAAATAATTTCTAATCCTCAGATATTCAGTAGTGAGGTTTCAGAATTTGCCGGAAAGATATTTAAGGAAAATTTTGATGACGATGAATAAACGAAGTGTGTATCAGGCATTCCGTCTCAAACAGCATTTAACAAAGATCAGTATTCACTCGTAATTCTTTATGCACTGCCTTTATAAAGTGTTGTAGGACAATCGATCAATAGAAATACCCATCTAACCAAAAAATCAGATGACGATTATTTTTGCAATGGAGGATAGAATCGAACAACTTTTGCAGTTCGAATTGCATTGTTTAAAAGAAAAAGTATGCGAATCTTGTGATAAAACAGAATGGATGGATAAACCGTTGCCATTAGAAGTTCACGGAGATAAATATAATAATGATTGAGTAACTTAAAAAATACTTTGTCCTAATTGTCAATATTTTACAAATACTTATAAATATAAGAATATAAAAATTCTCCTATAAGCTAACTGGTAACGCTGACAGAGTTAAAATATGGCGTGTGGGAGTTCTAATCACTCTGATAGTACAATATTGTAGACTACGTAGGGCGATGAGCGGCGATTTTTATGGAAAACTGAAACTCGGATAGTATTCAGGAGTGGGGTCGAATCCTCAAATACTCCTTTCAAAAAACTTTTTAAAAAAAAACAGCTGGTAATCAATGCTGTTTTTACAATAGACCAAATTATGAGCTCCGGGCCGTTCAATATAATCGTGGTCGATTTTCATCTCTATCAATTTCTGGTGCAGGTTGCGGTTAACCTGTAGGAAGACATCATCAACACCAATATCAATGATTAAAGTAAGGTCCCCATTCTTCAAATTGCCTGTTAGGTTGATAACCGTATTATTTTCCCAATTTTGTTTACAACAAATAGAATCTCCTAATCTTTTTTTAATATCCCAGTTATTAGGGTAAGGTCTTATATCCGGTACACCAGTAACGCTTCCAGCGGCACCATAAACATCTTTGTGACGAATTCCAAGGTAAAGCCCGCCAGTTCCTCCCATACTTAAACCGGATATAGCACGGTGTTTACTGTCGGCTATGGTTTTATAATTTTTATCCACGTAGTCTATTACTTCTTTACTTACAAATGTTTCATAACGAAAGGAAGAATCTACCGGGCTGTCAAAATACCAACTACCATAACCTCCATCAGGGCAAACAATAATAAGCTGCAGTTCGTCTACTTTATTTTTTAATTGCGGGGCTGCTGAAATCCATTGATTATAGCTAGCACCATAGCCATGCAACAGGTAAACTACCGGAAAAGAAAGTCCAGCTGTTTTGTAGATATCCGGCTTTATGATAACACAGGAAATATTTTTTTTCATGGAATTACTGTGGATTGATATGGTATCCACTTCTCCAGCAAACATCAACTGCCATAAAAGGCAG
>JBDSBP010000611.1:0-5430 GCA_039921525.1 Chitinophagaceae bacterium
ATTTTTTTTCCTATAAAAACAAATTTGATCGTTTTAAATCACTATTGCGAGGCTAATAAATTGTCAGACTTGATTAATTTTCCCTTTCAATTTGCGAGCGGTCTTTAAATCTTTGTTTGAATTGCCGAAAGTAACAATTTAGAAATGCACGGAATGGGTGTTTGATTATCAATAACAATTTTTTTGTACATGCCTTCAATACTACCGTTAGCTGCTACTTAAAATACTTACCAATGGACGCCCATGAATCAGAAATTAGATTAAGAGTCTTAAGAGACTCCCTGGAACTTGAAAATTACACTACATTTTGGTTGGGAATATTTCTTGATATAGAATCGGCGAGTTCTAAGTCTTTAGGTAATTCAAGTAACGCAATCTCACTCAATAGTAAAGTCAATCTTTTGATTGATCAAGGTGCTTTAAGTAATGAAGAAAAAAACCAGTTCCTACGACTTATGGAAATTAGAAATCAATTCATGCATAACCCAAAAGCTACAACTTTCGTAGACTGTTATAGCTTTATTAACGGTATTGAAAATTGGTTTTTAAAAAAATATATTGCTGACGACTCTCTTACAAAAGAAGAACAATTTTCAACCTGGTATAATGATCTATCTAGGAGTGTGAGATCCAAAGCAGCTATGATATTCAATAAAGCTTCGGAAAAATTAGAACAGCGTGAAACTGATTCAAAATACAGACTTGCCTTCAAACTTTTAGCAGCGGAGTTGCCAAAACTTTTAGATGCAATATATGAGGCCAATCCTAGTCCAGCGCTAATGGAAAAAACTCGTGAGTTTACAGATAAGTATTTAAAGAATTTACTTGTTCCACCAGTTCGTAAGACTTACAATTTGTAGTACAAAGCAGCTAACAATCGGTTTACTGCTATGCTGGCGGACGATGGATCAATCGGCATTTGTAGTTATCTCGGCTAATGTACGTCGGGCTGAATTCTTCCGAGCATTTATCGTGAATTTCAACTTTAGTAATTTTAATGGAATGCGAGGCCTGGCTGGACATTAGTAAATCCCAGCACAGCAGTAAGCCGTCCACGTTATAGGCCAGCTTTGGCGACAGCATTTACTTTAAACTTAAAAGTGCACTTTTTACAATTATAAGAATATTCACACGATTTTAAAAAAACCTTAAAACGAAAGCACATGAATCAGTTTCAATTATTATTTGCCATAACTTTTATTTCTGCAATTGTAAGCTGTAATCAAGACGAAAAAAAGGTTGAAGACTAATCTATAACTGCATCTTCCGTTTCATCCATAGAAGGTGCATGGGAAACGGTATCGGCTAATGGAAAAATTACAGAATTCAAAATGTTTAATGGTGGTTTTTTTTCTCTCATCAGGCAGGATTACTCAGGTAAATGGTCTGTGTCGGGAGCAGGCAGTTATTCTCTTGATGGGAAAACTTATAAGGAAACATTCCGCTACTGCAGCATTCCTAAGTATATGGGCGCAACTGACTGGCAGGAATATGAACTAAAGGGCGATACGCTTTACTCCCGAGGCTTTACCAAAGTAATATATGCAGATGGTAGTGACAAAACAAACGAGTTTGGTAAATTTGAAGAAAAAAGAATTAGAGCAAAATAAAGGCTCATTTTGTTCGAAGAATAAAGTGGCAAAAAAGCTCAGGATTAAATCTCTAAAGAAAAAAACATTCGCTTGATATATATGCAACAACCGCTGACAGCAGGTTTGCCAATACGCTTGAGGTCGGAATAACATCAGCCAGAAGAGAACATAAGCAATTGTTGGAGCATGATGTCAGTAATGTAGCTTTTTTATAAACTCAAAATTAAGATTCAATTGGTTTTGGTTCCGGACTGACATCATAAAATTCTAGCCCTTCGTCAAGCTTTAACATTAGCGGCAAGCTTACACAAACATTCTATGATTGAATAATTTTCATACAAAACCGAAACGCCTGACAAAATCTATAACTATACAGTTTAGTCATTTGACATTGAAGCCACAGTTGAAAATTGGTTAAGACATATAAATGATTTGCAAGACAGCGAAATCATTGAAATCATAAATGTAATCTTGCTACAAGCAAGCCGCTAACGGGCGGCTTTGGGCAAGTAGGGCGGACGGAAGAAGATCGGCAATTTTGAAAGTCATGGCATTTGTTTCGGGGGACGAACAAAGCCCAGCAATAGAACAAAACAATCAGCGTTTTTTTGTATATTCAGCAGCTGTCATGGGCAGACGGAAAACGAACCCCCACCATCCCAAAGCCGTACTCGTTGGCGGTCATGTTAGACAAACAGATCAGCATTCATTAAAGTTTTCGACTAACTGTCGCAGTAGTAAATATTATAATATTTTTTATACCCTTCCTCAAATAAAATGTTTTTAAGTGTTCACTTTTAAATTTATTAAATTATGAATCACCAAAAAAAAATCTATATATTATTTGGACTGACTATATTACTGGTTAGTTGCAAACAGTCTGAACCAGGGAGTATATCGCATATCCGTGAGGTAACTTTACAAATAGATGATAACCGTCTTGCCAATGCAGACAAAACACCGGGTGACTGGTTATCATATGGGAGAAATTATTATGAAGACCGTTTTAGTTCGCTGGACCAGGTTACAAAAGATAATGTAAACAGGCTGGGATTGGTTTGGAGTATTGATTTAGGTTCTAAAAGAGGCATTGAAGCTACACCCCTTGTGGTGGATGGGATTATGTATTTGTCAGGTGCATGGAGTAAGGTATATGCAATAAACGCAAGAAGCGGAAAACTGATCTGGACCTATGATCCTAAAGTGGTGGGAAACTATGGTGAGAAAGCCTGTTGCGATGTGGTGAACCGGGGTGTGGCTTTATATAAAGGGATGGTATATGTAGGAACCCTTGATGGCCGGTTGGTTTCGCTTGATGCCTCCACAGGTAAACCCGTGTGGGAAGTTATGACAGTAGATACTACTAAATCTTACACCATAACGGGAGCTCCACGGGTTGTTGAAGGGAAAGTAATTATTGGAAATGGCGGCGCTGAATATGGTGTAAGAGGGTATATCACGGCGTATGATGCCATGACAGGTAAAGAGGCATGGCGCTTCTACACAGTTCCCGGAGATCCATCAAAACCTTTTGAATCAGAAGCCATGGAAATGGCTGCGAAAACATGGAATGGTGACTGGTGGAAATATGGAGGAGGAGGCACTGCATGGGACGCCATGGCGTATGATCCCGCTCTTAAATTATTATATGTTGGCACAGGTAATGGTTCGCCCTGGAACAGAAAATACAGAAGCCCTGATGGAGGAGATAATTTATTTCTTTCTTCTATAATTGCCGTCAATCCAGACAATGGAAAGCTGGTTTGGCACTATCAAACTACGCCCGGAGAAGAATGGGACTTTACTGCAACCCAACCGCTGATTCTTGCGGATCTTGATATAAACAATGAAAAGAAAAAAGTGATAATGCAGGCACCAAAAAATGGTTTCTTTTATGTACTTGACAGGATCAATGGAAAATTAATTTCAGCTAAACCTTATGTATATGTGAATTGGGCAAAAGAAATTGATTTGAAAACAGGCAGACCCGTTGAAAATGATTTCGCCAGGTATACAAAAGAAAATGCGCTCTTGTTTCCAAGTCCATTTGGTGGGCATAACTGGCAACCAATGGCCTACAATCCCAAAACGAAATTGGTATACATTCCTGTGAGGGATAATTCAATGGTATATGGAAACAATCCAAACTGGAAATACAACAATGTATCAGGGTTCGGCTCAGGAGGTGGATGGAATACCGCTACAGGATATGATGCTTCTAAACCGCTGCGTCAGGATTCATTGGCGCCGAAAAAAGTTCCACAGGAAAGATTAATTGCATGGGATCTTGTACAACAACGTGAAGTATGGAGGTTGCCTTTAACTGGTGTATGGAATGGCGGTGTTGTAACTACTGCATCTGGATTGGTGTTTGAAGGAACGGCAGATGGAAAATTGATTGCTGTTGATGCTGATAATGGAAAATTAATCTGGCAGGTAAATATTGGATCTGGAATCATTGGGTCACCTATTTCTTATGAAATAGATGGTAAACAATATATCAGCATTGCTGCAGGTTGGGGCGGCGCAATGGGCTTGAGGTCAAAGTTCACAGAGCAGATTCATCCTGGAACTGTTTATACATTTGCATTAGATTCAAACAATGCCATGCCCGTTTTTGCAAAAGTTGAAGAAAAAAAACTGATAGATATACCTTTCACTTCAACTCCTGAACAAATTCAGCATGGTGGATTATTATTTTTGCAATACTGCTTTGTATGCCACAGTTTAGGTAATGGTGGAGGATCAATTCCTGATTTGACTTACTCAAGTGAGGGAGTTCACAAAATCTTCAAAAATATTGTACTCGAAGGAAGGCTTCTCACCAATGGTATGCCAAAATTCGAAGTTCGTCTGACTGAGAAAGATGTTACAGACATTCAGAACTATATCCTTTCAACAGCTAAAGAGCAAATAACAAAACAGAAAAAATAGTCAGGTAAAAGGTTTGCCCGCAGACGCAACACCAGACGCACAAGATTTATTCTACTGCTGTTCTTTACCAGGCGGACAATTTTTATTTCACAACCCGTGACACGAAACACGAACCGCCAACAATGCATTGCCAAAATTAGGGCTGGACATTGGAGCAATGGGCATTTGATCGCTGTCAGCAGCAGTTTCGGCTGGACGTTTTTCAATTTAGCTTTTTGTTGTTATCTTGTACTTTATATTTTCAAGCAGCTTTGGTTCCGGGCGGACGTTTTTCAAATTCCCTTACTTCGGCAATGTAAAAATGCCGTCAGTCTGTGAATAAACTTCAAAAAGTCGAAAAATCGACTTTTAGGCATACGCTTAAAAGTGATTGGAGACCGTTTAAGCAGCCCTCGCAGAAAACAATGCATGCCATCTTTCAAAAACCGGATGCTCATTTCGGCTATAAAGTACCAATATAACAGCATTTTTTGCAAAGCCGGTGACTTTGTCGTAATCCGGTGACCAATTTTGAATCGCCTGCATCATTTTTTGAAAGACCAAGATATTTTTGGTATGCATGAAGTTATAGCAGAACATGATCAGGTTCATTTCTCCATTTACTTTTTGCAAGCCTTTTAGTAAAGTGAAGGTTTAACCCCATTGTCGCTTGATGCTTCCGAACGGATGCTCACATATTGACTGCCTTCTTTTGTAATACTGTGGATTTTGTTTGATGTTGTTATCATTTATGTCAACGGCATCCTGGTATTCAGTTCGCTGGATGGTACGTTTAGGCAACACGGTGCATTGGCTTTTTAACGGGCAGATTTTGCAGGCTTCAGTACGATAACTTTTAAACCGGTAAACTATCTCACCCGATTCGGTTTTTTTACTATGCCAGGTGCCCGTTGACGTTAGTACC
>JBDSBP010000612.1:0-3447 GCA_039921525.1 Chitinophagaceae bacterium
TAATTTCCGTGCCGATGGTTCTTCAAGATTTGAGTCGGGGAAGCGATGGGGTTATTTCCCTTCTGTTTCTGCCGGCTGGGTTGCTTCAAAGGAAAAATTCTATCCCTTCAAAAACGCGATCAATTTCTTCAAGCTAAGAGGATCTTTTGGACAACTGGGCAATCAAAATGTGGACAATTACCTTTACATACCCACTTTAGGTATCAACCAGAGTACATTCCTCTTTAGTGGTCAGCGGTTATGGACAGTTACCGCTCCCAATATTTCCAGTATTAATTTAACCTGGGAAAAAGTGAAAACGCTGGATTTTGGAACCGATTTGGCGTTCTTAAAAAATCGGTTGTCTGTTACTTTCGACTGGTATGAATCACATACTAACAACCTCGTAGGTCCTGGACAGGCCCTCCCTGCTGTGTTGGGCACTTCGGTACCAAGGGAAAACTCCGGTGAAATCAGGACAAGAGGGTTTGAACTGGAAATGAGCTACAAAGATCATATAGGTGATTTCTATTATCAGATTGGCGGGAATCTGTCTAATAACAAGAGCGTGGTAACTTCCTATAACAACCCCACCGGAATATTGAGTACCTATTATAAAGGACAGGTGCTTGGAGAAACCTGGGGATATAATACAGCGGGGCTTTTCCAGACAACCAATGAAGTTTCCAGCTGGGCGGATCAGAGTTTTCTGTGGTCAGGGAAATGGAATACCGGAGATCTAAAATACGTGGATCTTGATAATAATAGCAAAATCAATAACGGTAAAAATACCGCGGATGATCATGGGGATATGGTAATAGTGGGTAATCAACTTCCACAATTCACGTATGGATTAAAAGCCGGCGCATCCTGGAAAGGCTTTGATCTTTCTGCTTTCTTCCAGGGAGTAGGCAAACAGGACCTGTATATTTCTGAAATATTTAATGGGAATGTGTTAAGAGGACCAGCAAATGGCCCGCTGCATATGATGGTATATAAAGAACACCTGGATTACTGGCGCGATGGTTCCAGTCCTTTAGGGGCCAATCCCAATGCCTATTTTCCAAAGCCTTACTCCGTTTTTGATGGGGATAACAGCAAAGCTTTTGGAAGGCCGACGGATCGGTATTTACAGAATGGTGCCTATTTGCGCCTGAAAAATATAAGGCTGGGATATACCATACCGGCAAAAATTTCAAACAAGGTGCTGATCAGGAATGCCAATATTTATTTCTCAGGAGAAAACCTTTTTATTTTTAAACATATCGACCTGTTGGATCCTGAAGAAACCGGGGGAAGAAACGGAGATGGCAGAACCTATCCGTTGGCGAAGAGTTTATCTTTTGGATTAAATGTTAATTTCTAAACTAACCGAACATGAAAAAGATATTTTATATAGTTATATTATCCCTTGGAATTGGATTAGTTTTTACTTCATGTAAAAAGAATCTCCTGGACCTGGCGCCCAAGGACCAGATTTCAGACCCTGAATTTTGGAAATCAACCCAGGACATGGAACTCTATATTAACGGGCTCTATTCAGTACTTCCCGGTTGGTTAACAAGCGGATCAGGGGGAAACCCTCTGCTGGATGCTGGCACGGATATGGCCATTTCAGTCGGATTGTGGTTGCCCACCAAGAATCGCCTGGACGGGGCCATAAATGTTCCTTCAAGTGGTGGCGGATGGACCTGGACAAACGTACGTAACGTAAATTATTTCCTGGAGAATGCCAGCAGGGTTCCGGATGGAGGATTGAAGGATCACTACATTGGGGAAGCTTATTTTTTCAGGGCATGGAATTACTTCACCCTGCTCAGGCAATTTGGGGATCTTCCCATTATCACGAAAACACTTTCAGCCGGTGACCAGGATGTTTTATTCGGTTCGCGCAGTTCAAAGACCGACGTGGTGAATTTCATTATCAGTGACCTGGATATGGCAATTTCAAAATTGAAAAAGAAAAATGAAGTTCCTGCACAACGGATAAGCAGGGATATTGCTTACTTATTAGAATCCAGGATAGCTCTCTACGAAGGTACCTGGGAAAAATACCACCAGAATGATGTGTTTAAAGGGAAAACAAATGGAGATGCCTTTTTAAATAAAGCGGCCCAGGCTGCCAAAGCGGTTATTGACGGGGGTACTTATTCACTATCTGCCGGGGATCCGAACCAGGTTTATTATAATATTTTTAATCAAATTAATTTGGGTTCCAATCCGGAAATATTACTATGGAGGAGTTATAGCACAGCCCAGGGAGACCAATTCACCAATCAGTTATGGAACTGGCCCCATGGTTCGGGATATACCCAGGAAATGGTTCGCATGTACCTTTGTAAGGATGGTTTACCTATTGGCCTCAGTCCGCTTTACCAGGGTGAGAACGATATAAGGAATGTCATTGCAAATCGGGACCCGAGGTTGGTACAAAGTGTAATGAATCCAGGCGATCCGGTGACTATCAATTTAAAAAACGATACTACCAAATTTACACTTCCCGTTTTAGGTGGTGCACAGAACGACCCAACCGGGTACGAATCACAGAAATTTCGCCGCCCACAGCTGGATCCTGCCACTGGTACTTACAGTGGGGAACTGGCATATATCATCTTCCGTTATGCAGAAGCATTACTTAATTACGCGGAGGCAAAAGCAGAATTAGGACAATTAACACAAACTGATGTTGACATAAGCATTAACAAGTTAAGAGCCAGAGTGGGAATGCCCAATTTTATTTTGGCTTCAATTCCAGTTGATCCTGCATGGCCGGATTACGGGTACACGCTGCCCAACTATTTGTATGAAATCAGGAGGGAACGCGAGGTGGAACTCTTAACAGAGGGTTTCCGTTTAGATGACCTGATGCGCTGGAGAGCTGATAAACTTTTTGCGGGTAAAAGACCGAAAGGAGCTTATTATTCTGCAGAGTTAAAAGCCGCCTATCCTAATTTGACAGTGGATGCAAACAATTTTCTTGATCCTTATAAAACGGCACTTACTGGTGCAAATGGTGGTTGGGGATTTAATCCGGCCAAACACTACCTGCTGCCGATCCCAACCAATGAATTAACATTGAATCCGGAAGTGAAGCAAAATCCAGGCTGGTAAAAATACAATTTTTCTTTTTTAAATAGGTTGGTTGGTTTCGAAGTATCAAGAAAAGCTTAAGTAGATATATAATACCTAGGCTTTTCTTCTTTTTTCTGAAAATGCGCTCTATTGATGCAATTGAGATTTCGGCATGTGCCCAGAATATTATTACATGTTTTGTTGATTAACTGGTAAAATAAAAAATTGATTTAGTCCGGAGGGTTTGTTGGCTATTGCAGTTAAGCCAAACGACCCAGGAATATTCCAGGGAATAGATAACAGTGTGGATCTTTCTCAAATTGGATTTTATTAATGACAATAAAACTTCTGAATGAGCTTTTGTAAAACCACAGTTTATTGAGGAAGAATTGTGTT
>JBDSBP010000613.1:0-4496 GCA_039921525.1 Chitinophagaceae bacterium
ACCAGAAGTGACATTTATAATCTTCCGTTCGAACATATGCTCCTGCTGAGTTATAGCTCATTGTTCATTCGTCAGCCCTGCTATTGTTAATGCACTGTTAGCAGAATACCTTTTGAACTTATGTAGAAGAGATACTTTGTGACGTATTGCTTAGATCTTATCGCATAAAAAGTCACATCAAAAAAAACTACAAAATTCTTGATGAGGAAATTTCTATATCTGCATGTTTCCATGCTTCTTCAAAACGGTCTTTAGTTTCTTCATATTTGGGTTTATCACCGAGTTTTTCATAAGCAGTCATCAATCCCCTTAATGCCCACCCATTTTCATAATAAAGCTTTAAATCTTCTTCGTAAATACGTATTGCTTCTTTATATTTCTGAGCCTCCAGTAGCACTGCACCTAAGTTCTGACGAACAGAAAAAGGCCATTCCGGTGGTTCGGCATAATTTAACGAATCTTCCTTGGCAACAGCCTCGGTCAACAGCAAAATTGCTCTTGGATAATTTTTTTGCTTTGCCATTATTTCTCCTTCAAGCGTTTTTCCGGCAATCACACATTGTTTCCAACTCGACATTGTTTTCAATGTAGAATCTCCTAATAGTGTTTTTATTTCGCTTAAATGCTTTTTTGCAAACTTAATTTCATGTTGGGAAAGATTAGCCATTCCTTTTGCATAGTGCCAGATTACAGTTGGGTATTTAAAATTTTTGTCGGTTGAAGAATTTAAAATCTGTTCCCATAGGCCAAGTTTCACTGCTACATACCATTTGATGGAATAAAAGCTCTGAAATGGAAACCATGCCTTATCCATAAGCAGCGTTTTATTGGTATGGTATACGATTTCCTCCGATGCCTTTAAAGCAGCTTTAGTTTCGCCACCCATCGTGGCACAGGCAGCAATAAATTGGTAATTATGTGGATAATAGGCTGATGGGTACATGCCCGTAGCATAACAGGCTTCGGTATATAAACTATCAGCAAGAATTGCTTTTAAGTTCGTTACTACACCATCGTGATAACGCCCTGTTCTAATGTAGGTATGGGCGGGCATATGAACAAGATGCCCTGATCCAGGCACCAAGTCACGAAGCAAGTTGGCGCTTGCCATTGCGTTTTCAGGATGTTGCGATGCCTCTGTTGCATGAATGTAAAAATGATTACCTCCAACGTGCTTAGGTTCTCTTTGTAAACATTTTTCAAGCACTCTTATAATTTCAGGAGTCCAGGGTTGCGCAGTTCGATCTTTTTTCCAAAGATTCCAGGGGTGTAAATTCATTAGTGATTCAGCAAAGAGCGCAGCTACATGGGCATCGGCCCCATACTTAGCATAAATACGCCGCATAGCAGCAGCATAAGATGAGTCAAGAACCGGTCGGGCAATCGTTGTATCGCTTGAATAACGATGGCTAAGCGCTTCAATCAGGTCTTTTTCTTTCTGTGTGCAAGAGAAAGAATACGACTTTGCATTTTGAATTGCATCATACGCCCTCCGAAAATTGTCACTCGCCATACCCGCATTATAATTAGGACCAAGTACGTAAGCAAATCCCCACCAAGACATTGCGGATGTTGAATCCTGCCTGGTTGATTCGAAAAAAGAACGCGCTGCTTCTGCATGATTGAATCCATAAGCCAGCATTAATCCCTGGTTAAAATAGTTTTGTGCTTCAGCATTTTTCGTTGTAATAGGATAATGAATGCCCTCCAACCCTTTAAACATAGGAGCCTTTTTACCTGAAGCATACCATTCTTTATCAGTCAAATCAGGAATGCCACAGCTAATATAACTTTGGGTAGTACCTGCATCAGCCTGCCTTTTTTTCTTTTCAGATTGTTGATTACAAGATGAAATAAGAATACTAAGCCACAGGATACAAAAAAAGTATGTTCTCATATTAGATGATTTTGAATGATTGAATTTTGATCACAAATATTCTTTCCGAATCCCGAGTCTTCAGTCAATCTAATTAAGAATTCCGTCATAATGGTTTCTGCTAACGAGTAGGGCTTCCAGCAGGTGGGGAATGGTGTTCCGTCTGCCGGGCCGAAGCCAAATTTATAACTTAAAGTTCATTGTTTATTCTATTGCTGAATTAGTAACGTCCCGCCAGGACCACCGTAGAATACGTAATTATAGCTGATTGATATTACGTCCCGCCCCACTTGCTGTAAACAGCCCGTTAGCGGTTCGTGCTTCTGTGTCACCCGTTGAGCTTTAAAATTTAGTAGCAATCCTTTTACCTTTTGAAGTTCTGGATTTGCGAGCTTTTTGTTTTGCTATACGTTCCTTGTCTGCTTGTATGAATTCGCTGATGGTCTTTTTTTGCTTTTCCGTTAAAGGTTTTCCATTAATTACGAAGTCAACTCCATCGGGTTCTTTTATGTGTCCCATTTTATAAGCTTTTAAAGTATTTATCAATAAGGTTATTTGCTGCAATTGTATTTATTATCATAAGCTGTCCACCAAATTGGACAGCGCCTAATGTCATTTTATAATGGTCAATAAGTTTAGTTTTAGAAGTAAAGGAAAGGTAACCATTAAATCCATGCTGAAAAGAAACTTTACAAGCATAAGCAACTAAATTTCCCGCGACGCCCTCATATAATTTGTTCATTCCCCGATTGAACGGGGCACTTTCTAACAAGTCCATGTAAATATGGTCTGGTTGAACAGTAAAACTTAAAAGACCTTGAATGATATTTGGATTATTGGTAATTGTTAATTTATAAACTTCTCTTGTATCATCATCAAGTTCAGCCTTCCAGTTAAACGACCACCCATTTTTCTTTGTTACTTGTTTGAGGTCAGCTTTTGTCAGATGGCTGACATCAGTAGGAAAACCGTCGCCAGAAATAGTATTCTGAATTGAGTTTGTCAGCTTGTCAACTTCAAAATCAAGTGCCGTTTGCTTGCGTTTTTTCACTTTGCTAATTTACGAAAAAATCATCCAATGTAGGTCGAAACTTGAAGTGAGTGATGACGCCCTAGCATGACCGCTAGTCGAGTCACACAAAGGAGTTTCACCCTTATGTTCTCACGGAACCGTACGTGAAGGTCTCCCTTCATACATAAACACTACAGCAAGTGCATGCCTTTCTTGTTATAATTTGCATTAATTTTGGTGGGGGGTTTCCCCTATATTTTATTGTACAAGATATAATAAAACTGGGCCTAGCCCGCAGGCTTCGAAGGAGATGGTGCGGGATGTATAGGATGAGGTTTCCATTTATGTGGTAGTAATTCATCGAGCCTGTCTTTGGGAAAAGTTTCAATTTTTTTCATCACATCCAATAGCCATTCATAAGGATCTATCTTATTCATACGGCAGCATTCCATTAAGGAGTACATGAGGGCTGCTCCTTCAGCATGATCCAGTGATCCAAGGAAAAGCACATTTTTTCTGACTATAGCTATTGGGCGTATGGCTCGTTCCAAACAGTTGTTATCAATTGGAGCATGGCCATGCTTAATATATTGCGTTAGACCTTCCCAGATGTTCAGGCAGTATTGGATGGCCTGCCGGGCGGATTCCTTTGGAGCATAGTCTTCTATTTTTTCCTCCAGGAAAGCTTTCAGTTTTTTAAGGATACGACCGGAACGTTTCCGAAGTTTTTTTATTCTTTTGGGAGCCAGTCCCCGGACTTGCTTTTCAATAGCGTATAGTGACCTATCATACTTATGATCCTGGCCAGGACCGCATCGGGATACTTCTGATTTTTACTTTCCAGAAATTTTCTTCTTGCATGTGCCCAACAGTTTAAATGGGTAATACTCTTTTCTGACTCCCGGGCCAACTTACTGTAAACGGAGTATCCATCCGTCATCAGCAGCCCTTCATAACTATTCAATAACCGTTTAGCCTGCACCGTTGCCCGGGTGCCGGAAAAGTCAAACAGTATAAGGCCTTTCTCCTTATTGAGAATACCCCACATCATTCCCTTGATAACTGCTTTGCCTTTGGTAATACCTGCAGCTATTTCCTGGTCAAAGGCTCCCGGTTCTTCAAACTGACCGGTATGTTGCGATGCATTACCTGGCTGCTCCTGATTTTTGTGTTGCTGCTTAAATGCATGTAGTTTGCCCGGAGTGTCCAATACTTTAAAACCCGTTTCATCCATACACAGCAGCTTTGTATCTTTTACTACTTCAGCGGCCAGCACTGGTTGTAAGGGAGCTAATAATTCAAATCCACGAGCAGCCCAACTTATCAGGGTGACATAGTTCACATTTGCTTGACTGAGTAATTGCTGGAACCTGTAATAAGGCAGATGCAATGCAAAACGCAGGTTAAGCTGCATGGCAACTGTCTGTACCGTAGCCTTATACCTGTAAAAAGGATCTTCCAGGGGGAAAGGAGCCACCAGGAACTTGTTACCACGGGCAAATTTATGGCGTATGGTTCGCTCTACATGTATTTCATATTTAAGTACCAGTCGCTCTGTGATGAGCGGAGGCATTTCCTTTCCTCCTTCATGATCTAAGGGATAAAGAT
>JBDSBP010000614.1:0-13247 GCA_039921525.1 Chitinophagaceae bacterium
AGGATGGTTTATACACTTCACTTTCCCAGTTAGTATTGTATAATGGGGTATCGTTTGCATCGAATAATAAAGGGAAATTGGTATGGTTAAGTGCTACCGGCGGTGTCCATACTCCACCCACCGGATCGTACTTGGTGCCATTTGCAAAGGACTGGTTATACACCTGAACAAACTGATCTGCATTAAGCGTTTTCAGATGACGGTACAAATCAGTAACATTTGTATTTCCATCGTAGGTAACGCTTGTGCCACCGTGCTTGCCACGTTTAGTGGTAATGATGATGACCCCGTTGGCGCCGCGCGAACCGAAAATGGCTGTTGAAGAAGCATCTTTTAATACTTCCAGCGATGCTATATCATTGGGATTGATGGAATTTCCATCCACGCCGATCACGCCATCTACTACATATAAGGGGTCTATGTTTGAATTGATGGAACCGATGCCTCGTACACGCACCTTGGCACCCGCGCCAGGTGCATTGCTGTTAATGCTTACATCAACACCCGCAACTTTGCCTTCCAGCGCCTGCGATATATTTGGGGCCGGCTTATCCATTAGTTGCTCTCCTTTGATGGAAGTAACGGCACCTGTAACGTCAGATCTTTTCGCCGTTCCGTATCCAATTACTACCACTTCGCCCATTGCATTATTAGATGTCTGCAACTGAACATTAACGGTAGTTTGTTCACCAACTGATATCTCCTGGGTTTCCATTCCGGCAAAACTGAATACCAGTCTTGAATCGCGGGATGAAACATTGATAAGATAGCTACCATTAGCATCGATTATGGTTCCTGTTTTCGAGCCCCTTACCTGAATGGAAACATTGGAAAGTGTTGACCCGGTATTATCTTTTACCGTACCTATTATTTTTCTATTTTGTGCCTGGGATGATAAGAACAGCAGGAATGAAAGGAAAAATAAAATGCCAGATCTACATTTGGTTTTCTTCATCATATAGCAAATTTTAATTTGACTAAAGCATTAGAAAACTTAAAGCATTCACAAGGTAATAGCTATAGTTTTCATCATTTCGGTTGCCGATCAAAAGAAAAGCTTCTGAATGCTACAATTTTCCGAACAGGAATAAAAGCATTTTTTAAATCGGTCGAAGTATAATTGATACATTGCACTACAATCATGCATATCAGTATGATCTTTACATTGTCGACCAAACTGATTGCCTGATAATCCTAAAAATTATCTGGTAATTTTTTTCATTTTACAATGATGGTACAGGAGATCCTTCAGGGCTTAATTAAATTTGAAAATTAGCATTTTTTAAATTTCACACTTGTTAATAAGCGGTTAAGCGCGCGTTGTCAAATACTTCTTTAGATTCTGCATTTGAAATAAATTTATCAGCCGAATGAAATGTATTTAGAAGAAGTAATTATAAAAAAAGCTTCAGAAATGAATACTGCAAAATCATTTGCGTTATTCTTTCCTAAAGCTTCCTTCAGTTAATGATAACTATTAGTTGTGGATTGTTTACGTTACAATCACTAAAAACCTTTATTCTGTTTCAGGTTAGTATTGTTATTTATTTCTCTCAAGGGAATGGGAAACAGTAATTGATTTTCTGTAAGTATTTTATTCCACACGGTTGTGTGGCCTACAAAATCATCATAGTTTCTGGTAATATCATTTCGTACTTTGCGTGTTCGCAATATGTCGAACCAGGTTTTACCTTCATAACAAAGTTCAAAATAGCGCTGGTTCCAAACTTCTTTTTCAAAATCGTCTTTGCTCATGGAACCAATGGGTGTAAGGGTAGCTCGCTGGCGTATACTATTAACGGCAGCAATAGCCCCAGTGTTAGGCGCACCATCAGCCTGGTTTGAAGCTTCCGCGTACAAAAGCATAACATCGGCTAACCGGTATATAGTATAATTCAGGTCGGAGTGTGCTGTACTCGTTACCGCCTGTACATCGAACCACTTGTAAATATAATACCCGCCAAGGATCACTTCAGTGGTGGTACCATTCTTATTATATTTTGTATAAAAGAATTGTCTTTCTTTCGTACGTTTATCGCCGGCCGGAAAGCTTTCCACAAATTGAGAGGTGGGTTGCAGTCCACCAAACTCATCAGAGTACACCGCTATGTCCTGGAACTGTGGCAAGGCTTTAGCCGTAAGATCGTTGTCGCTTATGCCTGCAGCGTACTGAACCTGCCAGATAAATTCACCTTTATTTTTGTTAGATGGGCTGATCATGTCCGTATATTCCGGGAATAAGGAAAACCCCCCTTTCTCCAATACCTCTTTCGAACGGATGGCGGATTGCTTGTACGATTCCAGGCCGGCTTTAACAGGATATCCAGCGTATGTAAGGTACACCTCAGCCAGTAGGGATTTAACAGCACCCATTGAAACTTTTCCGGTATTATCCTGCCAGGGAAGAGTTGAACTTTCGGCTACCAATAAATCGGCTATGATGATCTTATCATAAATTTCTTTTACGGAATTACGGGCAGGCCTTACATTATTAAGGTCAGATACCACTTCTGTAATGGCCGGCACATCGCCATACATACGAACCAGGTAAAAATAATAAAGAGCTCTTAACGTGCGAACCTCTGCCAGTATATTTGTTTTTACCGTTGCATCCTGTGGTATCTCGGCAATTTTCTGTAATGCGAGATTACAATTGGCTATGCCTACATACAGTCCCTGCCACCAGGTATCAATGTAAAAGGACTGCGCATCGTAGGTTAGATTATAAAACCGGAAACTTTCTGTTTGCGCATTTCCCGAAGCCTTGCCTGCCATGTATTCCATTAATCCAGCCGTATTACCACCATAGCCACCACTGCCCCGATCCAGCGTTGAAAGATTAGCATATGCGGAATTTGCAAACGCCCTGGCAATGGTGGGGCTGGTAACATTTGATTCGGGGGTTAAAGAACCCGTTGGTTTTTCTTCTAAAAATTTTGAGCAGGAACCTGAGCTTAACAAAGATGCAATGATTATTATATTGAGTGCTTTTTTCATGGTTAGTCATTTGTTGGTTAGAAAGACAGGTTTATACCCGCGTTAATTACTCTTGGGCGAGGATAGGGAAAGAAGTCCTGGTTTTGTGTAAGCTGTCCTCCGAAAGTATTTACTTCCGGATCATAACCCGTGTAGTTTGTACTAACGAAAAGATTTTGAGCACTTACATAAATACGCAGCCTGTCTATGTTCAACCTGGTCATAGTTACTGCCGGTAATGTATATCCCAGTACAAAATTTTGACCACGAATAAAAGAGCCATCTTCTACCCACCAGCTATCAATGTGGGTTTGATAGAAGGAGCCATAATATCGAACCTCGGCGATATGTGTGTTTTGATTTTCCGGCGTCCAGGCATTTTTTACACTTGCTAAACTATTGGCAATCGCCTGCCTGTCCTGGGTAGAATGATAAAAATTAGCCACGGTGTTTACGCCGCCAACAATACGTATGTCAAAAGTGAAATCAAAATTTTTATAATTGAATGTATTGGTAACGTTCATTGTCCATTTCGGATAAGCCTGGCCAAGCCTTGTATTATCAGCATCATTAATCTTGCCGTCATTGTTCTGATCCTTCCATTTCAAATCTCCGGGTTTAAGATTGTATTTAGTGGCTTCCGCAGCTTCTTTTGTGCCCCACGCACCTTCTCTTTCGTAACCCCAAAATGTGCCAATCGGCCAGCCAACGCGTAACAGGTTTGTCTCGCCTAAAAACCAGGGGCCGGGATAAATATCATCATTATTAGTGCCCAGGTGCAGGATCTTGTTTTTGTTAGCCGTAAAATTTATATCACTTGTCCAGGTAAAATCCTGTGATTGTATGTTTTGTGTATTCAGTGAAAGTTCTATTCCCGTATTGGAAAGTGATCCTATGTTTTCAGTTACTGTAGACAAACCAGAAGTCCAGGGAATAGGTGCGTTTAACAACAGGTCTTTTGTTACCCTGTGATAATAATCCGCGTTTAAATTGATTCGATTGTCCAGGAAACTTACTTCCAGGCCTATATCGGTTTGGTTTACACGTTCCCATTTCAAATCGGGATTGCCAAAGCTGGAGCGTACCACCGTTGGTTGCCTCGATCCATTAAACAAGGTAGTTCCTGAACCCAGCAACTGAATAGAGTTATAGGTACCGATTTCCTGGTTACCGGTTGAACCGTAACTGGCACGAAGTTTTAAATTACTGATGGTTGAATTGCCTTTGAGGAAATTTTCTTGTGAAATACGCCAGGCGACGCCGGCCGAAGGAAAGAAGGCATACTTGTTATTCTTTCCGAATTTGGAAGAGCCATCATACCTGCCGGTTGCAGTAAATAAATACTTATCACTAATATTGTAAGTGAGGCGGGCGAAGTAAGAATTCATTGCCCACTGATCATCAGAAGAGGCGATACCACGGTCACCAGTACCCGCACCAAGGTTGTGCCATCCCCAATAATCATCAATAAAATTGGACACACTTTCCCTCGCATATTCGGAATAGTTTTTTTGCCAGGAGAGACCGAGAAGGGCAGTTAACCTTTGTTTTGAGTTTATCTCTTTATTATAGGTGAAATAATTTTCACTTTGCCAGTAAGTTGACATCCAATTATCGATAGATGCCACCCCTCTTTCGTTTAATGAGAGGGAGGAAAGCTCACGGCCGGAGTAAAAATTATTTTTTTGCGAATTCAAATCAAAACCAAAATCCGATTTGAAGTCCAGGTCTTTGGCAATATGAAACAAAGTATACACATTTCCCAGCGTGCGTGCCCGGTTAATGAGTGTATAGCGATTCCTGGCAATGTTTACGGGATTACTGCCGCCTTCCATTCCGGGAAAATCGCCGTTACCACCATAAGTGCCGTCTGGATAATTAACCGGTATAATGGGGATTCCTTCAATGATCATTCTGGAAACATTCAGGCCGCCATTCGCATCAGAGACCAGCCGTTCCCTGCTTTTAACAAGAGATAAACTTCCCCCAATTTTCAACCATTTATTAATGTCATTATCCATGGTCAAACGGGCAGAGTATCTCTTAAACCACGATTCAATCATTAAACCGTTCTGATCAAGATAACCGAGGGACAGACTATAAAGAGATTTGTCACTTCCACCCTGTACGGTAAGCTGATGGTTGTGGCTGATAGATGGTTTATATACTTCTGACTCCCAGTTTGTATTGTATAATGGTTTGCCACTGGCGTCGAATAGTTTGGGAAAGTTTAATGGATTATTTGCTTTATATTTTCCCTGCGCAAATCCTAACGAATCATATTTCTGTGCATTTTTATACGCCAGGGTATACACGTCCATAAACTCCTGTGCGTTCAAAGCTTTCAGATGCCGCTGCAAGGTGTTTAATGAAACATAGTTATCGTATGAAACGCGGCTTTTTCCTTTAATGCCACGTTTGGTAGATACGAGGATAACACCATTGGCTCCTCTTGCGCCATAAATAGCAGTGGAGGATGCGTCTTTCAATACTTCAATAGAAGAGATATCATTCGGGTTTAGTGTATTGGCGTCTACGCCTATTACGCCATCTACTACATACAACGGATCAAGACTGGAATTAATAGAACTAAGACCACGTATACGTACCCTGGCTGCTTCGCCTGGCGCACTGGTGTTTACGCTCACATCTACCCCCGCAACCCTGCCTTGTAACGCTTGTGAAATATTGGTTGATGGCCTGTCTAATAATTTATCAGATTTGATAGTTGCCACGGCGCCGGTAAGATCAGATTTGCGGGAAGTTCCATAACCAATTATTACAACTTCTCCGAGTGAAGCATTGCCGTTTTGAAGTTGTATGTTAACGTTCGTTTGATCCCCGACCGTCATCTCGCGGGTTTCCATACCGGCAAAACTGAATACCAGCCTGGCGTTGAGGGCAGGAGCATTAATATTGAAATTGCCTTTATCGTCCGTTAAAGTTCCGGTATTGGTGCCTTTGACCTGCACGGAAACATTTGAAAGGGGCGTACCCCTGTTATCACTAACTCTACCGGTTATAGCTTTATTTTGCGCTCGGGATGATAGAAAGAGTAAAAAATAAAATAGAAGTAAGAGGCTTGCTTGAAGTGGAGATTTTCGCATATCGTAATTTTTAGGTTTCAATGACAGCAGTAAACCCGGTTGTTCGCCCAGGCATGCACGTTAGATTTCATATGTTGCCGGTCAAGGATTAAAAAAAAAGAAAGGACTATCAAAACTAAAATTAGCGGGTTCGGATAAGATGTAATAACTGTAACGGGTTAAGAGAATAATTTTTAAGGGTGGAATTTATGAAATGATTCTAGGGAAGATCCTTGTTACATATTCAAATTTACCAATATGATTTCATACAAACAAAATTTGTTAAGTACATGTTAATAATTTACGGAAATTACGGATGTGTATGGTATTTTTACCTTTTATGTGAGGCCCCGTTTGTAATCACTCTCTAAGGTTGGAACAACCTGTAGTCGGCCCCGGCAGTGCCAGGTTAATATCTCTTATGTATCGTCTTATCTGCCTAATCCCTGATAACAATTAAATGTTGATACTACTAAGTGAACCGACGAATAAATAGCCATTTTGTAAACAGCGAATATCCCATACTGTTATACATATGATCGTAAGAAAACGGTGTTATGAACGTTGCGTTACGTATCCATTATTTTTTATTGAAACCAAGAAAAAAGCCAACCCGAATGTTACGGGTTGGCTTTTTTATAAAGTATGAATGATTTTAAAAAGTTGCTACATGCTGGTCTTTGCTTTCCAGTAAAGAATATCCTACCAGGTATTCATCCACTTTCCTGGCACACTCTCTTCCTTCACTAATTGCCCAAACAACAAGGGACTGCCCGCGACGCATATCGCCTGCGGTAAATATTTTAGCTATGTTTGTCTGGTACATCTTTTCAGAAGCCTTAACATTACCTCTTTCGTCGAGTTCAATCCCTAATTCATCTATAAGGCCCTGGTGTTGAGGATGCACAAAGCCCATAGCCAGCAATGCTAATTCACAGGGCAATTCCCTTTCCGATCCTGCTATTTCTGCAAAGCCGGCGGGTTTGTCCTGCTCTGCAAATTTCCAGGCAAGATCTACAATTTTTAAAGCCCTCAAGTTGCCATGTTCATCGCCAAGGAATTCTTTTGTAGCGATGCCCCATTGGCGCTCCACACCTTCTTCATGTGAAGAGGAGGTTTTCATTGTCATGGGATAAGTTGGCCATGGCATATATTGTGTCCTGCTTTGAGGGGGGCGGGGTAAAAGTTCAAACTGGGTAACATTTTCAGCTTTATGGCGGTTAGAAGTTCCTACGCAATCACTACCGGTATCGCCACCACCGATTACGACTACATTTTTATCTGTAGCGAATATGTCTTCTCCTCCCACATCTTTTTTAGTAATACGTTTATTTTGCTGCTTTAAAAATTCCATGGCAAAATAAACACCTTTCAACTCCCGGCCCGGAATCGTCAGATCCCGGGGAATGGTTGAACCACCTGCAAGAAC
The DNA here is from genome assembly GCA_039921525.1 of Chitinophagaceae bacterium. Lineage (GTDB taxonomy): Bacteria > Bacteroidota > Bacteroidia > Chitinophagales > Chitinophagaceae > JADCRZ01. Next base: position 7,492 of record JBDSBP010000614.1, read on the forward strand.
GATCGAATGATATTCTCTTAATAAATCGTTGATGCTTACATCAACACCCACATTGGCATTACAGCGGAACACGATACCTTCGTCCTCCATGATTTTTAACCTTCTATCGATAATCCATTTTTCCAATTTAAAATCCGGAATGCCATAACGCAAAAGACCACCCGGGGCATCGTCCCGTTCAAAAACAGTTACCAGGTGGCCGGCATTATTCAACTGGGCAGCCGCCGCAAGCCCGGCGGGTCCTGAACCTACGACAGCTACTTTTTTGCCGCTCCGCATATTGGGTTTACGTGGCTGCACAAACCCTTTATCGAAAGCTATCTCTATAATATGTTTTTCAATCTCTTCAATAGTTATAGCGGGTTGGTTTATCCCCAAAACACAACTTGATTCACAGGGCGCCGGACAAATTCTGCCAGTAAATTCCGGGAAATTATTGGTAGACGTTAGTATCTCGTAAGCTTCCAGCCAATTTTTCCGATACACGGCATCATTGAACTCTGGTATGATATTACCGAGCGGACATCCATGATGGCAAAACGGAATGCCACAATCCATACATCGTGCAGATTGCTGATTCAGTTTTTCATCAGTATACCGTTCGCTAAATTCTTTATAATCGTTTACTCTCTCCTGCGGCAAACGTTTAGCAGGTAATTCCCTTGTAAATTCCATAAAACCGGTTGGTTTGCCCATTGTTTTATCCTCCAAATTCCGCCAAGTGGCGAAAACTTTTAGTGTTTATAATTATTAGGATCTGGTAGTTGTGTAAGGGATCGGCCACTGGCAATTAGCATGTAACATCGTGCTTATCGCCAGTTTCTGATCTGTTTGCAGAAGGCTGACTGCTTATACTTTTTGAGCCAGGCTTTTTTCTGCGTTCACTTTTATTGCCTTCTTATAATCTTTAGGGAATACTTTTACGAAGTTTTTCACCTGGTTGTCAAAATCATCTAATACAAACCGGGCTACAGAACTGTTTGTATACGAATAGTGTTTACTAATCATATCATGTAAAACATGTAAGTCTTTATCTTCCAACGGGTCAAGGTCAACCATTTCTGTGTTGCATAGCGAGGCAAACTGATTTTTTACATCATAGATATATGCAATTCCACCGCTCATGCCTGCAGCAAAATTTCTTCCTGTTTCTCCCAATATTACCACATTGCCACCAGTCATGTATTCACATCCGTGGTCGCCTACACCTTCTACTACTACGTTAGCTCCCGAGTTCCTTACACCGAAACGTTCACCTGCTTTGCCTCTTATAAATGATTCACCCGAGGTTGCTCCATAAAGTGCCACATTGCCGATGATTATATTTTCTTCCGGAACAAAATCTGCTTCGCGGGAAGGATAAACGATCAACCTGGCCCCGCTTAGGCCCTTTCCGAAATAATCGTTTGAATCACCCTCCAGTTCCAGGGTTACACCTTTGGTGTTAAACGCGCCAAAACTCTGCCCGGCGGTACCTATAAACTTGAAATGTATAGTGTCATCGGGAAGGCCTGCTGCCTTATAAATTTTACTTATTTCGTTAGAAAGCATGGTGCCTGTCGTACGATCAATATTCCGGATCGGGAACTCAGCAAAAACATTCTCCTGCAACTCCAGCGCATTTTTAGCGGCTACCAGCAGTTTCAGATCCAACACATCTGATAAACCGTGATCCTGCTCTTCCGTTTTGTGCAAACCTGTGTATAAAGAAGCGGGTTCTTTATAAAGAATAGGAGAAAGATCCAGCTTCCGGTATTTCCAGTGGGTGATATTTTCTCTTTGTTCCAAATATTCTACCTGACCTACCATTTCATTTACCGTTCTGAAACCCAGCTCAGCCATAATCTCCCTAAATTCATGGGTAAGGAATTTAAATAGATTTACTACATGGTCTGCCTCACCGGTAAACCGTTTTCTTAGTTCTTCATCCTGCGTAGCAACACCAACCGGGCAGGTATTAAGATGACATTTACGCATCATAATACAACCTTCCACTATTAATGCGGCTGTTGCCACTCCCCATTCTTCTGCACCCAACAAGGTAGCGATGGCAATATCCCTTCCGGTTTTTAATTGACCATCTGTTTGAACCACCACCCTGCTGCGGAGCTTATTTTTTACGAGGGTTTGATGGGTTTCCGCAAGCCCGAGTTCCCAGGGTAAACCAGCATGTTTAAGTGAACTGATAGGAGAGGCGCCGGTTCCTCCATCATGACCTGCTATCAAAATAACGTCGGCTTTAGCCTTGGCCACACCTGCAGCAATAGTACCGACACCCGCTTTAGACACCAGTTTTACATTGATGCGCGCCTGTCGATTTGCATTTTTCAGGTCGAAAATTAACTGCGCCAAATCCTCGATGGAATATATATCGTGATGAGGCGGAGGGGAAATTAAACCCACACCTGGAGTGGAATGCCGGGTTTTACCGATCCATTCGTCCACTTTATGCCCTGGTAACTGACCGCCTTCTCCCGGTTTAGCGCCCTGTGCCATCTTTATCTGTAATTCGTCTGCCTCGGTCAGGTATAAACTGGTTACCCCAAACCTGGCAGATGCCACCTGTTTTATCGCTGAACGCATGGAATCGCCATTAGGCATACGTTCATACCTTTTTTCATCTTCACCACCTTCGCCCGTATTGCTTTTGCCGCCCAAACGGTTCATGGCAATGGCCAAAGTAGTGTGTGCTTCCCATGAGATAGAGCCGAAACTCATGGCACCGGTCGCAAAACGCTTATAGATATTTTCAGCCGGTTCAACTTCTTCAATTGGAATAGAAGAGCGGTTACGTTTAAAACGGAACAGGCTTCTCAGCGTACAGGCTTTTTCATCCTGTTCATTAATGAGCTTTGAATATTTTTTGAAGACATGATAATCATTCATCCGGGTGGCATACTGTAGTAAGTGCACCGTCTGTGGATTAAAAAGGTGGTATTCCCCTTTACGTTTCCAGGAGTAAAGCCCGCCAACGGATAACCTGTCTACCGGTATTTCTTTTTTGCTAAAAGAGAAGGAGTGTTTGGCGAGTATTTCACGGGCAATTTCATCTAATCCCATCCCTTCAATTCTCGAGATGGCTCCTGTAAAATATTTATCGACAACGCTTTTATTGATTCCTATGATCTCAAATATCTGGGCACCCTGGTAAGATTGAAGGGTGGATATTCCCATTTTTGAGAATACTTTCAGCAAACCGTCATTAACTGCTTTGATGTAATTCTTTTTCAACTGATCCGGTTCCTGGTCGGACTGTAATTTGCCGGTCAATCTAAGATCGCGGATAGTTGAAAGCGCGAGATACGGGTTGATAGCTGTAGCGCCAAACCCGATCAGTGTAGCAAAATGATGCACTTCCCACACGTCGCCTGCTTCTACAATAATACCTACCTGACCACGTAATCCTTTCCGAATAAGGTGGTGATGTACCGCCGACGTTGCCAGTAATGATGGAATGGGAGCATGGTCCGAATCAATCGCCCTGTCTGAGAGGATCAATACTTCAAAACCATCCTCCACGGAATCCACCGCGTACCGGCACAAACGGTCGAGACCCTTTTGTAATGACCCGGGTTTGCCATCTGCTCTGAAATAGGATTGAAGTGTTTTAGCCTGGAAAATGCCGGTATCTATACTTCTTATTTTTTCCAGTTCATGATTGGTAAGAACCGGGTGTTTAAGAGCAACATTATGACAGTCCAATGGATCTTCTACCAATAAATTGCCATTGCTACCGGCAAAAGTTGCCAGCGACATCACCAGTCTTTCCCTGATCGGATCGATGGGAGGGTTGGTTACCTGGGCAAAAAGCTGTTTAAAATAACTGGTGAGATGTTGTGGCTGGTCGCTTAATACAGCCAGTGGAACGTCTATCCCCATAGAGCCAATTGGTTCTTTTCCATCAGTTGCCATGGGTGCGATGATCAGTTCAAGATCTTCCGTGGAATAGCCGAAAGCCTTCTGGTATTTAAATACCTGGTCATGTTCCAGGTGTGTAAACATTACCCTTGGTTCGGGTAGTTCTTCCATCCGGATCTTGTATTTATTAAGCCATTCACCGTATGGTTTCTGAGAACAAATCTTTTGTTTCAATTCTTCGTCACTGATGATTCGTCCCTGTTCGAGGTCAACCACAAACATTTTACCTGGTTGTAATCGTCCTTTTTCTTTTACCAGTTTGGGATCAACCGGAAGTACGCCTGACTCAGAAGCCATTATAACCCGATCATCCGTGGTTACGCAGTACCGGGATGGACGTAGGCCATTTCTATCAAGGGTTGCGCCGATTATTTTACCATCGGTGAATGAAATAGATGCAGGGCCATCCCAGGGTTCCATAAAGGAGGAATGGAATTCATAGAATGCTTTTTTCAATGGATCCATTTGTTCATTGCCATCCCATGCTTCGGGAATAAGCATCATCATAACGTGAGGCAAAGAACGTCCGCACAAAGTCAGCAATTCGATCATATTATCCAGGCAGGCAGAATCTGATTGGCCGGAAATAACGATCGGCAACAGCATGTCCATTTCCTCTTTGGTGAAATAAGGGGAAAAGAATCCCTTTTCACTGGTTCTGAGCCAGTTGATATTACCTTGTAGCGTGTTGATCTCGCCATTATGAGCGATATACCGAAATGGCTGTGCTAATTTCCAGGAGGGAAAAGTATTAGTGGCAAAACGGGAGTGGATTAAACCGAAAGCTGAAACCACTCTTTTATTGTTAAGGTCAGGGAAATAATCACGAACTTGTAGGCTCGTGAGCTGTCCTTTATAAACAACGGTTTTGTAGGAGAGAGAAGCAACGTAAAAGCCAACAGGGTCCTTTTTTACGGTATTGCTGATGGTGTGTGAAGCATAGTTGCGAAGAACGAACAGTTTTCGTTCAAAATCTTCTGCATTACTGATATGATCGGGACAGGCGATAAAAACCTGTTCTATCTCCGGCTCTACCGAAAGGGCAGTAGGTCCGATACCTTCGGGGTTAACAGGAACTTTGCGGTATGTTAAAATTTCCAGGCCCAGCTTTTCAGCACTGCGGTTAAAAATATCGCGGCTTTCTTCCCTGAGACGTATTTCCTTGGGAAAGAATAATACCCCTACTGCATATTTACCATAAGCGGGTAAGTGTACACCTAGTTTCACACACTCATCGAAGAAAAATTCATGTGGGGTTTGAATGAGAATCCCGGCACCGTCACCCGTATTATTCTCACAGCCACATGCACCACGATGTTCCATGTTTTCCAGGATCGTTAAAGCATCTGACACAATCTGGTGCGATTTGCTGCTTTTGATATTGGCCACAAACCCTATTCCGCATGAGTCTCTTTCAAACTCTGGTGAGTATAATCCATTATTTACCATACAACCAAGCCTTTTTTAAATAATTTCTAACGAAATCATAATTATATAAATATTATTAAAATTCGGGCAAGCAAGCTGACTAAAAGTACGAAAAAAATGGCGTTTTTTCGCTTTCAAAAAAATCGTTAGACGTTGAGGATATTTAGGAGAGCCGCACGGTGATGGCACTTCTAAAAAAGATACATTGGCAAAATACTGAAAAAAAATTAATTTGGGTAAATTAAATTAGGTAGGAGTTTTCGATCAGTGGCGCCGATATCACCCGTGTAAATAACATTTTTGATGTGCGGCGTTTGTAGGGGCAGGGCTTGCCCCGCCCTGTTACACCGGATACGTGTGGTATTTTGTCGACGTCTCCCATAAATATACTGTCAGGTTCGTATGCAGTC
>JBDSBP010000615.1:0-10433 GCA_039921525.1 Chitinophagaceae bacterium
AGACATGAAAGAAACTGGTAGCAATCTGGAAGTTACAGGTATAAGAGTAGTTAAATACCCACCTGATCTTACTGATAATGGAAAAAACTACCAAAGTAATTCTGGTAACTGGCTAATGATTTTTAGATATGCTGATGTGGTACTAATGGTCGCTGAAGCAAGGATGAGAACAGGTGATGCAGCAGGCGCTTTAACATTGGTAAATGGCTTACGACTTGCCAGGGGTGCTGCGCCAATGGCCGCCATGACACTTGTTAATACTGCAAATGTTTCAGATCCGAAAACGTTGCTAGCAGAAAGAGGAAGAGAACTTTACTGGGAGAATGTTAGAAGAACAGACTTGATCCGGTTTGGTGTGTTTACGAAAATATGGAGTCTCAAACCAACAGACGATGCAAAAAACCTGGTATACCCAATTCCCAACCAGGCTTTGGCAGCAAATCCAAATCTTAAACAAAATACCGGATTCTAAATAGTTGTAATATATATATATAATTTTGAAGGGCCAATTACTAATTGGCCCTTTACTTTTGTTTTCTTGTGTAAATCAACCTGGATAATTTAGATTGAACCCGGATAATCTAAAAAAGATGTTATTTTAAATCTTTGGATGATGAAAGTAGATTCCTGATAATTAAATTACTTTTCCAAAGATTACCTTTATATTAAAACTCGTTCATTACAACTCATTCATTGATTAAGCCTTCGGACTTTATAACAAGCTTCCTGATGAAACAGCTCCCGGTATTTTTTTTTATTGTTCTTTTTTTCTCATGTGGTTCAAAAAATGATCAAACATTATTTCAACTGATGGATGAGACAGGTATCAATTTCAGGAATGATGTAACCGATGGCAAAATCGAAAACAGCTTTCTATTTCGGAATTTTTATAATGGTGGCGGAGTGGCTATAGGTGATATTAATAATGATGGACTTGCAGATATTTTTTTTACTTCTAACTCGGCTGACAATAAATTGTATCTAAATAAAGGAAATTTCAAATTCGAAGACATTACAAACCATGCAGGCTTCCGATCAGACAGCATGTGGAGTACGGGAGTTGTTTTTGTAGATATTAATAATGATGGCTGGCTTGATATTTACGTTTGCAGTTCGGGTCGTATGTCTAGCGGAAACAGAAAAAACAAATTATATATCAACAATCATAATTTAAGTTTTACCGAGTCCGCCGACAGTTATGGATTAGATATCAAAGCTTATACTACCCAGGTTTCATTTTTCGATTACGATAACGATGGCGACCTGGATTGCTTTATGATAAATAATAGCCCGGTACCTGTTAATACACTTAACAATGCTAACCGCCGTGATCTGCCCGAAGCGCAATGGCCGGTAGCTGCCTTTTTAAAAGGTGGTGGCGACCATTTATATCAAAACGACAATGGACATTATGTTGAGGTGACCCAAAAGGCAGGTATCCATGGCAGCCTTATAAGTTTTGGTTTAGGTGTTTCCATTGGTGATGTAAATGCAGACGGATACCCTGATGTGTATGTTTCGAACGACTCCTATGAAAGAGATTATTTATACATCAATCAGAAAGATGGTACATTCAAGGATGAGCTTGTGCAATGTATGCAACATACCAGCATGTCTTCAATGGGGGCAGATATGGCTGATATCAACAACGATGGTTATGCGGATATTTTTACAACCGATATGTTACCGGGTGGCGATTACCGGTTAAAAACGATTGGTTCTTTTGATAATGTTGATTTATTCAACAGTAAAATAAAAGCAGGATTTCATCAGCAATTTGTAATGAACTGTTTACATCTGAATAATAAAAACGGAAAATTTTCAGAAATAGCAAACTATAGTGGTGTTTCGGCCACCGACTGGAGTTGGGGCGCATTATTCTTTGATGCCGATAATGATGGATTTAATGATATATATGTTTGTAACGGAATAAACAGGGATGTCACAAACCTTGATTTCATGGATTTTTTTGCAAATGACGTGATCCAGAAAATGGTCCTTACCGGTAAAAAGGAGGGTGTTGATGAAGTGTTGAAAAAAATTCCTAAAAACCCTATACCAAACAAAGTGTTCAGGAACCTTGGAAATCTTCAATTTGCCGACATTGGTAAATCGTGGGGCTTTTCGCAACCTTCCAATTCTAACGGAGCAGCGTATGGCGACCTTGATAATGACGGAGACCTTGACCTGGTAATAAATAATGAAAACCAACAGGCATTCATCTACAAAAACAAGTCACGGGAACAAGCTAAAAATAATTATATAAGTGTTTCATTAAAAGGAACCGGTGAAAATACCTTTGCCATTGGGAGTTCTGTTAGAATATATAAAGAAGGACAGATTCTTACCCGAGAACTTTTTCCAAGCAGGGGCTTTCAATCTTCAGTGGATTACAAAATGATCATTGGGCTTGGCAACTCTACCAAAGTTGATTCAATGACTATCACCTGGCCCGATTTTTCCTACACAAAATATATATCGCCGGGTATTAATAAAGACTATGTTATAACTCAATCCTTTGGTAAAAAAAATCAAGCACGATTATTTGCGGATTCATCTTCAATGCTGTTTACGATTGAGAAAAATAGTTTGGAAAAACACCAGGAAGATGATTATGTAGATTTCTATTATGAACGCAATTTACCGGCAGCCACTTCCCGGGAAGGCCCCAAAGCCACAAGGGGTGATGTAAATGGTGATGGACTTGAGGATCTTTATATCGGGGGTGCATTCGGAAAAGGCGGTAGGTTGTACCTGCAGAACCGCAAAGGCGAATTCATATTAAAACCTGAAAAAGTTTTTGAACAATATGCAGACTTTGAAGATGTTGCTGTTTTGTTTTTTGACTGCGATGGAGATGGCGACCTCGACCTGTTAGTTTGTCCTGGTGGTAACAATTCGCCGGCAAATAGCAGGCAGATGCAGTTTCGGTTATACATAAATGATAGTAAGGGTAACTTTAATATTGATACTGCAGCCTTTCATAATAACGCCAGTAATATTTCCGTGGCTGTGGCATGTGATTTTGATGAAGATGGAGATCTTGATTTGTTCGTTGGTGGTAGAAGCGTACCCCAGGAATATGGACTTTCCCCTTCAAGTTATTTGTTCGTTAATGATGGCAAAGGGCATTTTTCTGATATGGCTAAAGCAAAAAATCCTGATATATCGGGAATTGGAATGGTTACCGGGGCCGTTTGGGCAGATATGACGGGAGATAAAAAAAATGAGTTGATAATTGTGGGCGAATGGATGTCACCTCATATATACAGTTTTAAACGTGATCATTTTGAAGAGATCAAGACTGATCTTAATAATCTCGTGGGATGGTGGCAAACTGTTTCCGTGGCAGATCTTGATGGTGATGGAACGTTGGATCTTATCCTGGGGAATATCGGCGAGAATTTTTACCTGCATCCCGATATGCAGAATCCTGTTAAACTCTGGATCAATGATTTTAATCAAAATACAAATATCGATAAAATCCTTACGAGCACTATAGATGGAGAAGACAAACCGGTTTTTTTAAAACATGATATGGAAGATCAGATTCCCAAGCTTAAAAAATTAAGCCTACAGCATGAAGATTTTGCCAAAAAATCTATACAACAGCTATTTCCTGAAGCATTACTTAAACAATCGATAATGAAGCAATTTAATTATCCGAGTTCCTGTATTGCTTTTAATAAGGGAAACGGAAAATTTATCATAGAGAAGATGCCAACCCGGCTTCAACTGTCATCTGTCAACGTGGTGAGTGTTGCTGATATTAATCATGATGGATACCTGGATCTTGTGTTAGGGGGAAATCAATCGGGTTTTCTTCCACAGTTTGGAAGACTGGATGCGAGTTTTGGAGATGTATTAGTAAACGATGGCAAGGGTGCCTTTAACTGGCTGGGTAGTGATCAGTCAGGCCTCGAAGTGGAGGGAGAGGTGAGAGATATCGTACAACTACAAAATGCAAATCACTCCAGGCTTTTGTTTCTAAGAAATAATGATTACCCACTTATTTATAACCTTAAAACCGTCACCAAATTAAATAGTAAAAACTGATAGTTTGATGCACTTATATGGAAAATGAATTTTAACGTACTATGAAGTATCACTTAAAAAGAATTATTTCTAAAACAATTACAGTTTTTTTACTAACGTTCTCCGCAGCGTGTACTTCAAAGAAGTTGGAACAACCTCTTTTTGAAGTGATGAGCTCTGACAGGACAGGTTTAAATTTTAATAATAAGCTTACCTCTACAAATGAATTCAATGTATTCAAGTATATGTACTTTTATAACGGAGCAGGCATAGGCGCAGGAGACTTTAATAATGATGGAAAAATAGATCTGTTTTTTGCATCTAACCAGGAACAAAACAGAATTTATTTAAATAAAGGTAATCTTAAGTTTGAGGATGTTACACAAGCAGCAAAAATTCCCGACGATGTCGGCTGGTCAACAGGAGTATCTGTTGTTGATATCAATAATGATGGATTACTTGATTTATATATTTGCAGAGTTGGAAAGCTGGAAATATTGAAAGGGCATAATCAATTGTTGGTCTGCCAGGGTATAGACAGCAATGGTGTGCCATTTTATGCTGATAAAACACTAGAATACGGACTGGATTTTTCAGGATTTAGCACGCAAGCAGTTTTTTTTGATTATGATAACGATGGTGATCTTGATATGTATTTATTAAATCACTCCATACATCAAAATGGAAGTTTTGGTTTGCGACATCCCTTATTGGCAAAACAGATTTCGGTCTCCGGAGACAGACTATTCAGGAATGAAGGAAAAAATAGATTTACGGACGTTACTGGTGAAACAGGTATCAACAGTTCCGTATTGGGTTATGGATTAGGAATAGTTGTATCAGATATCAATCTCGATGGCTATCCGGATATTTATGTTGGCAATGATTTTCATGAGAATGATTATATCTATATCAATCAGCGTAACGGCACTTTTAAAGAGGAGCTTACCGATCATATGATGCATACCAGTCAGTACACAATGGGTGTCGACGTTGCAGATGTGAACAATGACGGATTCCCGGAAATTGTTACAATGGACATGTTACCTTCAGACCCTTATATCCTTAAAAGGTCTTTAGGCGAGGATACTTATGATCTGTTTAACCTTAAGATTGGGTACGGTTATCATTATCAATATACCAGAAATAATCTTCAGTATAACCGCCGTAACGGAATGTTCAGTGAATTAGGTTTATATGCTGGTGTTGCAGCTACTGATTGGTCGTGGGCGCCATTATTGATGGATTTCGACAATGATGGGCTAAAGGATTTGTTCATCTCAAATGGTATACCCAAGAGAATGAATGATATGGACTATATTAGTTATATATCAGACAAGGATATCCAGGAAACAATACGTGGTAACAAAATGGGTAGCACTAACATGGCGCTTATTGAAAAATTTCCTCAAATAAAAATTCCCAATAAGTTTTTTAAGAATACCGGTAACTTGTCGTTTACAGATGTTGAAGCTAACATTGCCGGCGATGTACCTACTTATTCTAACGGAGCTGTTTATGCTGATTTTGATAATGATGGCGACCTGGATATAGTAGTTAATAATATTGATGAGCAGGCGTTACTTTACCAAAATAAAAATGACGATAAAAAGGATAGCCTGTATGTTGAAGTTAAATTAAGGGGAGCAGTTAACAACCTAAATGCCTTAGGCGCCAAGGCCGTGATATATGCCAACGGCGGTATAAGAACTTATGAGAAATCCCCTGTACATGGCTTTCTTTCCAGTATGGAAACTCCTATACATGTAGGGCTATCTAAAACGTTAATTGATTCCGCTTTTTTAATCTGGTCGGATAATACTTATGAACGGCTTTATCTATCAAAGGATCATCCTTTGTTATCCGTTAGTTATAAAAAGGACCTGCCCCGTTTTAATTATAGTTCTATTACTGCTCATTGGCCAAATCCGTCAAAACCAATGGTTGATATATCACATCAAGTGAATATTTTTAACAGGCATGAAGAAAATCAATTCGCGGAATTTGACCGGGAACCATTGCTACCTCACATGATGTCAACAGAAGGACCCGCCCTGGCAGTTGCAGACATAAATCATGATGGATTGGATGATGTTTTCATTGGTTCATCTAAGGGAAAGAAAAGCACTATTTTGTTGCAAAACGTCAATGGAAAATTTTATACTTCCAGTCAGGATGAAATTGATAATGATAGTACTTATGAAGATACGGATGCCTGTTGGGTTGATGTCAATAATGATGGCAATATTGATTTGGTGATAGCAAGTGGAGGCAACGAATATTATGGCCAGGAAGAATATCTGAAGCCAAGAGTGTATATTAATGATGGCAAAGCAAAATTTATAAAGCTGCCTGATGCATTCGGCCCATTATATATTACTGCCTCATGCGTAACATCCTATGACTTTAACGGGGATGGATTTAATGATCTTTTTATTGGAGGCAGGACTGTGCCATGGGAATATGGCAAGGTGCCACAATCTTACCTTTTAGAAAATGATGGAACGGGTAAGTTTAAAGATGTAACATCAGCCGTTGCAAACGATCTGTCTCATGTTGGATTTGTAACAAAGGCTTTATGGTTTGACATCGATAAAGATGGCGATAAGGATCTTATTATCTGCTCAGAATGGGGAACAATTGATGCTTTCATAAATGATAAAGGAAGGTTTACCAGGAAGATTTTGTGTGATAGAAAAGGTTGGTGGAATTTTATATTTCCATGTGATATAAACAATGATGGAAATATAGACTTTATCGCAGGTAACCTTGGCTTGAACAGCCGGTTAAAAGCTTCTGAGCTTGAGCCTGTAAAGCTTTTTTATTACGACTTTGATGGTAATGGGAAAAAGGAGCAGGTCCTCACTTATTATGTTAATGGCAAACAGATACCCTTTGCAAACAAGTCAGAATTGGAGAGGCAAATGCCGGTGTTAAGAAAAAAATTCTTACTAGCCGAAGATTTTGCCAAGGCATCTCTTGAAGAAATATTTTCCTCGGAAAAATTGAAGAAAGCGGAGTTATTTCAGGCAAATTATTTTAGTAATGCCGTACTTATTAATAAGGGCAATCTGAAATTTGATCTTCAGCCATTGCCATGGGAAGCACAGCTAAGTCCGTATAATGATGCAATAGAAGTATATGCTGATAATGATAGCCTTCCCGACATCATGATAGTAGGGAACTACTACGAAAACAACATTGAGATGGGAAGATACGATGCAGACTTTGGAACAATTCTCTTAAACAGGGGACAAGGAATATTTGAGTATTCCGGCATTAATGGACTAACGATTAAGGGGCAGGTTCGGCATATAAAAAGCATTCATCTTGCAGAGAAAAAGCAAGCCTTCATACTCACAACTAATAGTGATAGTACAAGAGTTATTCAATTCAAAAATTAATAACGGCGTTATTAATCAGGATACGGCCTGGCAAATTTTAGTGACCCATTTAAGAGTATCCGTTTGTAAACTTCTATCTGTTATTAAAGATTGAAATGGTATTGCGTAGGGTGTTCTGTTATAATCATGAATGTAAAGTTGCATTTGACGACGTGCTTCTTCAGTTGTCCAGTTTCCCCCTTTTACTTCTGCTACTAATGTCCTCCAGGGAACAAATCGGCTGAAAAATATTTTGCCGCTTCCCTCTAATTTTCTGTCAACAGGAATAGCCACCATTGTTTCAAATTGACTATCACTAACCTTTTTCACATTGAGCATCGGATAATTGTTTTCATTCGCCTGTTGGCTGCTAATATAGTTTCTTAAAGTTTTAATCAATTGATAAATTTCAGTTGTTACAGGATATGTGGTTGTGATAAGTTTTGTTGTAATTAATGTGGAATCGCTGGAAATTATTTCATGTATATCAGCTCCATAAATGTTCGACTTTTTCTCAAGGAAAGATTTCAACTCCGAAAGTATAGCCTCCATATTTTTTTTCAGCATCTTTGCCTGCTGGTATTGAATAATTCTTTTTACAGGATTGAGACTGGTAGCTATTATGTATTGCCACTGTGTAACAATGGTGTCCATATTAACCGGTAAAATATTGATATTGGTTTTTATCTGACCATTTTCATCCGAAATGGTAACAAGTATCTTATTATACATGATCTTGTTTATTTCAAAGGAATATTTTTCGTAATTGAATGGAATTTTGGTGTTATTAATATTACTAACGGTAGCATTACCAGCTGGCCACCATTTTATCCATTTAGTTTCATCAAGAAGAAACCTGTTAGCACCATTTATTGTACAATTAATGATCTTATTATTTGAAACGGAGAGTTTGGCAGGAATAAAAAGATATATACCACTAATCAAAATAATACAACATGTCAGCAAAACAGGTATCCATTTGTTCATACGCAAGGAATAAAAATTAAGCTTAAAATTAGTTCAAATAAAAAATGAGTATTCAATTCGAGTTTATGTATAGAGAGCAGCCTGTTTATTGTTAATCATCTCACTTCCGTTTGATTTTCAATAACAAACATTATTATCTCCTCAAGCGGGTAATCGATCCTGGCAAGTGCGTCATTAATATCTTCCCTGCTTACCTGTGCAGCAAAAGAAGGCGTTTTCAATTTCTTCATAATGCTTTTTACATCCATACCATCATAACCTGTTGGTCTTATCAGCGCAGAAGCATGAACGAAGCCGGATAATTCATCAAACATATAGATCATTTTATCCATGGAATTTTCAGGCTCTACACCAAAGTACCTGGGACCATGAGAGGCGATGCAGTGAATAATTTCCGGATCAAGGTTCATCTCTTCCAGCTTTTCTATGATAACCCTGCAATGGTCATCTGGAAATTTTTCCCAGTCTGCATCGTGCAACAGGCCGGCGAGTTCCCATTTTAAAGCTGTGAGCTCATCCGCGTTTTCTCTTTTCAGTGCCCAGGCCTTCATAACTGCAGCTACTTGTTTCATGTGCAGTCGAAGTCGGTCATTACTGATCCATTCATTAAGCATTGAGTTTGCTTCTTCAATTGAAATCACGCTCCCGGCATTAGCCGGATGGCCAAAACTTGATCTATCTAAGGGTTGAATTCCAGGCATTAATTGATTTTTATAGCTGTTGAAGCTAGCAATTTTGAATTAAATGAAATGCGCGACTAAGATAAATAACGAATTTTTTAGAAAATTTTTACCTGGAAAAGCAGGGTAGCCTCCGGGGGACTAAAAATAAGTGATATAATTTTTATTGATAATCAATAACTTGTGAAGGTGCCCTTTAAAAAACCTTACTATTTCCTTGGAAATGCACCATTGATTCAATTACCTTTGCGCCCTTATTTCATCATTAGCCCTCGGGATAGCGACGGCATCATTAAAAAATAAACAAATGAGTAAACTACATTTCACCACCAAACATGCGAATGAGGCTACTGTTCAACGCAACTGGCACGTTGTGGACGGTACTAATCAAACCGTAGGTCGCATGTGCGCAAAAATTGCTGCTGTTCTTCGTGGTAAGACCAAAGCTTATTACACTCCCCACGTTGATTGTGGCGACTATGTAATAGTTATCAATGCAGACAAAATCGTATTTACCGGTAACAAGCTGGACGATAAAATGTATCAAACCTACTCCGGTCATCCCGGCGGCCAGAAATCAGAATCGGCAAGAAACCTGTTAAAGCGCAGGCCAGATGCACTGATAGAAAGAGCCATCAAGGGAATGTTGCCTAAAAACCGTTTGGGCCGCAAAATGTTCAAAAAATTATTTGTGTATGCAGGAAATGAGCATCAACATGGTGCACAAAAACCTCAACCACTAACATTTTAATTTTCCCCGATAAACCGGGATACAAAAGCAAATAAATGGAAAAACAAAAAAACGCGGTAGGTCGTCGTAAAGAAGCTGTGACAAGGGTATTCCTTAGCAAAGGCGATGGCAAGATCATTATTAACAACAAAGACTACAAAGTTTATTTTCCACTGGTATATTTACAAAACCAGGTGGAATTACCTTTTAAAACCATTGAGTCAGCAGATAAATTTGATGTAAAGATCAATGCTTCCGGTGGTGGTGTAAAGGGCCAGGCTGAAGCTTCCAAGCTTGGAATTGCACGCGCATTACTTCAGGTTAATCCTGAACTGCGCCCCGTTTTAAAAGCTGCCGGTTTATTAACGCGTGATCCAAGACAGGTTGAGCGTAAAAAACCAGGTAAGAAAAAAGCAAGAAAAAGCTTCCAGTTCTCTAAACGTTAATACTGAACATTTGAGATTTGATGAAAGGATCTACTGGGTTCTACATCAAATGCTCAATCTCAAATTTCAAATCAAAAATTTCAAATTAGTAAAATGGAACAAACTACTTCGTTACAGCAACAGTTGTTGGAAGCAGGCGTACACTTCGGTCACTTGAAAAAGAAGTGGAACC
>JBDSBP010000616.1:0-3391 GCA_039921525.1 Chitinophagaceae bacterium
ACTTTTTTCTTATCATTTTATAACTCTACAAATGATCTTTTCAAGTAATTTTATCATATAACAAGGATGTGATAGTACAGTCAAATCAAATTTAAAACTCATACAAAGCCTCATATACCAAAAAAAGGAAACCCTTGACAGTGCTTACTATCAAAGGTTTTGAAAAGAATAAGTACTCGGGATGGGGCTTCAATTGAACCCCTGAAGCATTTTCTTTCACTCATCGCTGATATAAAAATTGCATAACCCAAAGTCTAATAATAGAACATAAGGGATTAAGTTGCCGGGCAAAAATGGTGATGTTTCATACTGATTTGCCTTAATTATTCAACAACCCCAAATCTTAACAAAAGCCAGGATATAAACTGCATCATACGATGCAAGCTCAGAATAAACAACAATTAGTAAAAATCTTTGGGATGTGTTATCAGTTATCACTAAATTCAACAAAATAGTTAACTATGTTCCGGATACTTATAATTGGAGCCACCGGTGTGTTGGGATCAGCTGCATCAAGATACCTTTTGGAAAATGACTTCTATGTAACTGCCTTTGTCAGAAATAGGGCAAAAGCCCTTGACCTGGAAAAAGCAGGTGCAAATATTATTGTTGGAGATCTCACAAATTCTGATTCTATTACTCGGGCTTGTAATGGTGTAGATGTAATTATTACGGCTGCACATGGTATGATGAGCATAGGCAAAAACAAGTCTAAGAACGTTGATGACGTAGGACACCAAAATTTGATTAAGGCAGCGGTAACAGCCAAAGTGAAGCATTTTATTTATACCTCATTGAATGGGGCTTCGAAATTCCACCCCGTTGATTTCTACCGAACTAAATTTAAAATTGAACAATGCCTTATCCATAGTGGACTATGTTATACAATCCTCGCATTACCAGCTTTTATGGAATGGCACGTACACAATCTATTGGGGAAATCTATCCTGCAAAAAAGCAAAGCTATTATTTTAGGCTCCGGGAAAAACCCGACAAATTTTATCAGTGTGCAGGATATTGTTCGGGTTCTCAAGGTGATTGCTAACAACGAGGCGTATTTTAATAAAACTATCACTATAGGGGGGCCGGAGAATCTTTCCCGAAATGAAATCGTTGCACTATATGGTAGATTGCTTCACATTAAGCCACGAGTAACTCACATACCAGATCTTTTATTGAACTTTCTTTCAAAATTAATTCAACCATTTCATCCGGGGATTGGGCGGATTATTAAATTGAGCGTCTATTCGGAAAAATCAAATGCTATAATGGATCCGGCGGATAGCATTCAACAATTTGGCCTGCAACCAACTACGGTGGAAGAATTTGTGAAAAAGCAATTAGCTTAAAATTTCTTATTAATTTCGGATAGGATTTTATTGTGAGACATCAACCCAAACGCTTATTTAATAGGTTAGCCCAATGCTACTAAAACAAGCTAACTTATATATTTCTAAAAAAGCCGTTCCATCGATTTGATCTTCAGACTTACAAATTCATCTTCATTGCCTTGATGACAGCTTCTGAGGCTGAGACAACACCAATCTTTCTATAAATGTGCTTAATATGTGTTCTCACTGTTTCATAAGTGGTTCCCGTATTACTAGCAATAAGTTTTAAGTGAAGCCCCTCGCGCAATTGCCGGAGAATCTCTTTTTCCCTAATTGTAAGATTATAATCTTCTATGATCTCTACTGCTTTATCTGTAACCTGGTTACGAACTAACTTTTGAACTAGCAGATTTTCATCTGCAACATCCGATTACAAAACTTACTTAATTTTTTCGATCATAAGCTCAGGTCCTTTGGATAAGTCAATAATAGTTTTAGCTCCTGCCAATAGAATTGAAATAATATCATCATGTTCAATATCATTAACAAGTACTATTGTTTTGCTGCCTGCGATATGGCCAGCTTTTAAAAGAAGAAAAAAATGTATGCTATCGGTTAGGATAATGGTTGATTCTTGTAATAAGTTATCAAAATCGTGTATATCCTCAACGTAAGTTGCATCGTAATTGTATGCGAAGCGCAAGGACCAGGTTACTGCTTCGCCTACTAATCTTCTTTTGTGAAATACTTTAATATCTATGTTCATCGAATATTGCTTAATAGTAGCCAAGAATTTTAGATTCCTCCAGTGCTTCAACCAATTCACATTCAAGTTCCCGTTCATCGCCTTTGATCCATGATGACACAGCTTTTTTTAAAGGTTGAACAATTTTTGAAGGCAATTTCTTTGCCTTGGGATGAAGCAACTTGAAAGCGTATTTCCCAGCTTCGTCCATCTCATTTTTTTTGAGATGGCATTCAATTAAGATGAAAGAATAGGAATAAAAAAGTGACTGCGCATTCCAACTATCCTGCGCCTTTCGGGAATAGTCTTCGGCATAAAGCCAGTTGTTGCGTTTTGCGTTAATCCATGCCAGGTTTGCATAAGCATAGGATACATATGACAAGTTATCCGTGCTAATTGCTTTGTCGAGCGTGAGGTGTGCCCACTGTTCAGTAACTGCAAGATTATTTTGCATTCGGTAGCTAGCCGTTATGTAATTGTAAGCCATTAGCAAAGGGCTGTGGTTCTTATCTTCCAACAGAGAAATTACTTTCAGGAAATATGAACGGGATACAGCAGGTTCTCCATTCCATAAATAGTTGAAGGCTTTATTGCATAATGCCATTGACACCGTAAGAGGGTCGCCTATAAAATGGGCATGTTGTAAAAAAAAATCGGCGTGTGTAAAAGCTTCCTCTGGCATTTTATACCATCTATAACGAATCAGTAGTGATAGCCCGATCACATGCATGTAGCTTGTTCTAAGCCGGGCGTCTGTTATCCTGTCTTGCCAATTTCGCAATTCTCTAATTATAAATTCTATGTGTTCGGTTCCGGAGAAATTTTTTATTTTGTTCTTCGGGAATTTATCATTCACACCCTTTGCTAAAGCCCTAAAAAAAGCTTCCATTTTACCTGCCGGTTGAAAAACATTTATCAATTTTCCCAGAGCATCCTTAACATTAGCAAAGGCATGAGGGATTTTTGTAGCCCTAAAAGGTCTGACAGGTTACAACTTAGACTTTGCCCATTTCGATTCCGAGACCGGAAAGTCAGCGGTAATGTCTTCACCTTTTGGATTAATTCTCTTTTTGAACCGGAGGTATACCGTGTCACCTCTTATCTCAAAGTCATTCCAATTACTTGTGCCTATTCGTTCAGGCCATGAAGAATATTGAATCTTTTGTATAAGGGTATTTCCGCTTATCTCATACGTGCCTGCACCGCCTCTGTTCCAGTTGCCTGAAGAGTCCGGCCCGAACCAGGAATAGAAACCATCATTCAATGCTATAATATTTGAAAGCTGACCCCGGTTACTTATTTTACCGTTTTCGTT
>JBDSBP010000617.1:0-3365 GCA_039921525.1 Chitinophagaceae bacterium
TGTAAGTCTTGCTCAGTCATTGTCCAACTGAGATTTCCAACGTAAATGTTCATCTTAATTTTTTTTAAATAATTGAATAAACCATAATGAACACAGCAACCAATGAACCAGAGAAACATTTACTTCGTAACGCTCAGAGAACAATTGCAAACTGTAAAGATCATTAAAGGCTCTACGAAGATAGAGAAAACTACTTACAAGTGATATATTTTTTAAACTTTCTAAAAATAAAAAAGCCCGGATTTACGTTTCCGGGCTTTTTTAAAATCACTTCAATTTTATTCGCCAATTACTTCAAATTCGACTTCTGTATGGTTGCCATTTCCAAAATCGATAACTGCTTTATAACTACCTAATTCTTTAACTTCATCAGGGATTGTAATTCTCTTACGATCGATCTCGTATCCTTTTTGATCTCTTATCGCCCTGGTGATCTGTAGAGATGTTACGCTTCCAAAAATCTTGCCGCTTGTTCCGGTTTTAGCACCGATTTTAAGCGGAGATGATTTCAATACGCTAATAACATTGTTGATCTCGGCTAAAAGTTTAGCTTCTTTTTTACCGGACTGTTTAACTTTTTCTTCCATCTGTTTTAAATTAGATGGGTTAGCCTCAACTGCTAATTTGCTGGGAATTAAATAATTACGCGCATAGCCGTTTTTGACGGTTAAAAGCTCATTCGCCCCGCCCAGGTTATCTACGTCCTGAATTAATATTACCTTCATAATGTCCTCCTTACTTTAAAAGATCAGTTACATAGGGCAATATTGCCATTTGACGGCCTTTCTTAACAGCCTGGGAGACTTTACGCTGGTATTTCAATGAATTACCAGTGATTCTCCGGGGAAGCAGTTTTCCTTGCTCATTCAGGAACTTCTTTAGAAATTCCGCATCTTTGTAATCAATGTACTTAATACCCATCTTCTCAAAGCGACTATATTTCTTTTGTCGCTTCTCGGTTTTGATGGCCGTAAGGTATTTGATCTCATTAGTCTTTGCCATAGCTTAAACCTCCGCTTTTTGAGTTCCTGAAGATACACCACTTCTCCTTTTTGCATTGTACTCGACGGCGTATTTATCGAGTGCAGTTACCATGTGACGCATAACATTGTCGTCACGCAGAAGCTGAATTTTCAGCTTCTCATTGAAGTCGGATGGCGCATTGTATTCGAATACCCAATAAAGACCGGTAGTCTTCTTGTTTATCGGATACGCCAGTGATTTTAATCCCCAAGGATTAGTGTGCAGTACCTCCCCATTGTTTTCTCCAAC
The DNA here is from genome assembly GCA_039921525.1 of Chitinophagaceae bacterium. Lineage (GTDB taxonomy): Bacteria > Bacteroidota > Bacteroidia > Chitinophagales > Chitinophagaceae > JADCRZ01. Next base: position 1,273 of record JBDSBP010000617.1, read on the forward strand.
AAGGTCGATATATTTTTTCTGAGCGGCTTTATATTCCTCTTCAGAAAGCACAGGGGTAAAAATCACCATCAATTCGTAGTTGTTCATTTCCCTGTTTTTGTTTAAAAAATTGTTTTATTCCTTAACCCTGCTTTTTGCAGCTAAAATATCTAAGAAGATGGTTAAAGGGCTGCAAAGGTATGTGATTTGGAGAATTAAAATTTGTATTTGTAGAATATGTAGTCTTTACATATATTCTCTGAACCGTGACTTAGACGATTATATGAAAACGATGACTAAAACGCTATAGCATATCAATTAATCAAACGAATCGCAGTTCAGACAACAAACCGCCAAGTCACATTATCTATAAATTAATTTATCAACTATTGTAAGTTTACACTGCCAATATACCTACTTTAGGGCATTGCCGGGACTAGTTAATACCTATAATTTTGCAAAGAGTACCTCTCAAACCTGCATAAGCGATCTCCAATTCCTTTATCGGTGACAAACCTAACGATACTTAGTGATCTGTTGCTTGTCTTCTAATTTTTATCAACCTAATCTAAGATCAGACAGTATATTTTACGGAATGTTTTCAAAAAATAACCATGACTAAATTTGTACTTAACTTACTTGCGCCAATTTTATTGGTTTTATTTGCTGAAACCGTGTCAGCACAGGCGTTTACGGCAATCTATGATTTCAGCGGCGTTGCTACTGCTTCCGGGAGAACCGACCCTGGCGCTGTCCCGATAGCTTCGGGTGTAACGTTCGGAAGCTTTATTGCTTCTGCTACTGTGGGTGCTAATTCAAGCGCAGGTGGTCGTTTTAGCTTCCCTGGATGGTCGCTTGGTGCAATAACAGGCTCCGATGTTTTTACGGGCGGTATTAATACTGCACAATATTACGAAGTTACTTTAACCCCTCAACTGAACATAGAGCTGAGCCTTCAGCGTGTGATTTTTACCTTGCAAAGATCCGGGACCGGGATACGACAATATTCCGTTAGATCCAGTATTGATGGTTATGCTGCTAACCTGCCGGCATCGATAAACCCGGCCAATGTTAACTTACAAGTGGTTGCTGGTAATGTTTTCCAGGTATCTGATGCCACAACGGCGGCAGAAAATGGCAGCAGGTTGACGTTGTCAGGAACAACCGCTCTGCAAGATCTCGCAACGCCGGTGACCTTCCGGTTTTATGGATGGAACGCAGAAGGCACTGGTGGAACTTTCAGTCTGGATAATGTAAGCTTTAGCGGATCTACCACAACTGTCATGGGCTCACCGGTTATAACATTAAGTACCGCTGCAATCAATTTTCCGCCTGCAAATATTAATACGTCATCTGCTGATAGCACCTTTACGGTTCAGGGCGAAAATCTTACTGAACAGATAACGATAAGCACAACGGCGCCATTTTCTATTTCTGATGCTGCAAATGGCAGTTATTCCACTTCTCTTGTTATCCCGGCTGCGGATGTTGCGGCTCCCAAAACCGTTTACCTGAAGTTTACACCTTCGGCTGCAACTCCATATAATGGCAACGTTCACGTGGTGTCAGGCATAACATACAAAGATATTACCGCTACGGGAGATGGCATTGACCCGGCTAACCTTGTTTTTAATTTTAATAATTGTTCCTCCGGCGGTGGCCCGGGTTTAGGATTTATTTCTTACAGTGTTATCGGTGCCCAAAGATGGGCATGTTCTAATTTTGGCAATAGTGGCACCAGGGGGGTAGATGTTAATGGTTTCTCGGGTGGTGTGGCACTTGATAATGAAGATTGGCTAATTTCACCAGCATTAACGATAGGGTCATTGAATCTGCCGATATTTAGTTTTTATAGCAGGGGAGAATTTTCCGGGCCATCGTTGCAATTACTGGTTTCAACTGATTATGATGGAAGCAGCAACCCTAACACGGCCACCTGGACGGATCTCCAGGCAAATTTCCCACCCTTAACCAATGTATGGACCTTCACCGATGGTATAAACCTGACGGCGTATAAATCATTTCCTAAAATATACATTGGTTTTAAATATACCTCTGCCGGCGAGTTAGGTGCTGCCCGCTGGACTCTTGATGATGTTACTGTTAATGACCGT
>JBDSBP010000618.1:0-11613 GCA_039921525.1 Chitinophagaceae bacterium
CCTGCATTATACGTTTCACTTGTTTCCCAGGTTATATTCGGATTAGGTGATCCCGAACTAACCATACCATTGGTAACGGTAGTACCACCTAATATATAACTTTGAGACGGATAAAGAAACCCTGTCAAATATTGAAACGCTCCTGTATTATCATTTCCTAATTTCCCCCATGAAAGGCGCAACTTCAAATTATTAATGGCTTTAAAGTTGTCTTTAATAAAATTTTCTTCTGAAAGTCTCCAACCTCCGGAGATACCGGAAAAATAACCCCATCTTGTTTCAGGTGGAAATTTTGGAGAACCGTCATATCGGAAACTGTATTCAAATAAATATTTGCTGTCAAAGTCGTAATTCAGCCTTCCTACCACGCTTTGCCTCCCATTATCAGATGCTCCACCCCCGGTAGTTTGATTAATAGTAGGCCCGGCAAATATCTGATCTATAGGAACCACATAACCCTGCCTGGTTGCATTAAAATTATCAGCCGAGACCACGCTTTCTTCATAAAGTAACAAAGCATTTATGGTATGTTTTTGAAGAAGAGTTTTTGAATAATTAAGGGATGTTTGGATACGGGAGGCTTCTGAGCTGGAATTTAATAATGTTAAATTATCAACCCCACGGGAACCTACGACCACGGATTTCTTATTAGTTTCGTCCCAGTTATAAGTAAGATATTTTTTTAGCCAGTCTTTTTCATTATTATAGTATAAATCCCGTGCGAACGTAACCTTAGCAGACAACCCTTTTGCGAAGGGTATCTTATAATTAAGCGATACGTTACCCTGAAGGGTATTTTCTCTCATTTTTATATACCCCGATAAATCCCTATCCAAATAAGCAGTCAACCCGTAATTTGTGGAAGCTGTTTGTCCGTCCGGGGTAGTTGGTGCGAAAATAGGCCATGAATACTGCATCCATGAAGACATCAAATAAGCGCTTTGTATTAAATTATTACGGTACTGGCTATTGGCACTAACATCTACTGAGATATCTAAGTCATCATTTATTCTTGCATCTACATTTGATTTAAAATTATAATTTTTAAAATCCTGCGGATCGCCTTTTACTTTCCACATGGATGTTTGACTAATACCTCCTAACAAAAAATAATATTTTATATTTTTACTTCCACCCCGCACAGATATATTCTGTTGCACTTGTGGGGTATAGTCTCTTACGTAATGGTTATAGTAATTAAAATTGGGATACAGGGGGTCGGTTCCCTCCCGATATTTCCCAATTTGTTCCGGTGTATAAATGATAGGGCCACCCAGGTTTACAGAAGCCTCATTTTTCAGTATAGCATATTGCTCGGAATTTACAAATTTCGGATACCTTGTAACATGCTGTAACCCATAATTAAACTGATAGTTCAGTTGAGGTTTTCCAATAGTACCCCGTTTGGTTGTTACCAAAATAACACCATTTCCTCCACTTACTCCATAAACAGCCGCTGATGCGGCATCCTTCAAAACGGTTATGCTTTCTATTTCAGAAGGGTCTAGCCGGGTAAAGTCTCGTCCGGGAATATTATCTACTACAACCAGGGCCTGGCCAAATCCGCGAATCGAAAGACTTGGATTATCCAGCCCGGGTTCTCCACTGCTTTGTACCGCTATCAAGCCAGGCAACTTGCCCGCCAGCAAAGTTGAAACACTGGCGGTTGGAACCACTGATAAGTCTTTTGCAGAAACGGTAGCAACCGACCCGGTAAGATTTACCTTTTTTTGAGTACCATAGCCCACCACCACTACCTGGTCGAGTGAAGAAGCAGTAGCCTGCAAACTAATATTAATACTGCTACGGCCATTAATAGTAACTGTTTGAGACTGGTATCCAACAAATGAGAAAGTAAGGGAGTCATTTACTGATGCTCCTGACAAGCTGTAACGCCCAGACCCATCTGTAGTAGTGGCCCGTTTGCTTCCTTCCAGTTGAACGGTAACGTCATTTAAGGGTTGATTATCAGTAGCCGAAAGCACTGTTCCCGACACCGTTTGTGCTCGTACACCATCCTTAGATGCGATTAAAAGAAAGCATCCCAGTAATGTCATTAAAAACCTGGTTTTGTGGGAGAGTTTTCTGGTCATAAACGTGTTGAGATTGGTTAATTAATAGAGCAATTAATTGGAACAATTAAGGGGCTGTTGAAATATCTTTTCTCTTGATAAACGATCTATCTAAATTCAAGTTAATTAAGAGTCCCTTAACAAATTTATTGTAAAAATGTCGTAATAAAATGCAACGCAAGAAAGATCTATTGGATAAAAGCTACTACAACGTTTGAAATTACCGGGGATCTATCATTTTGCCAGAATGCATAGCTGACTAAACGCCGATCTACACCCGGTTGGAGGTAAAGAACCGAATGCCGGTATGATCAACACATTGATCTTTTGAAAGATTCTTTAAATCACAAAAGACTTCTCAATCCAAGGTAATAATTATACTTAAAGTTAAGCCAGCCTTTTCTGTGGCTTGAATAGTAGCCCCTTTTAAACATGTTTTTATAATAGGTATCAAATTTTGTTTAGTTTAGTAAATGTAAGTTTGCACAAATTTCATTTTTTTGCAAATTTGTCTATCTCCTGCGCTTCCACATACTATCTAAATGCAAAGCTTTAACAAACCGATTATAAATGTTGTCAGAAAACTAACGCAAGGAAGATCGATTGATAAATCCACTACAACGTTTGAAAAATGTCACTACAACGTTTGAAATAATTTATTATGAATTTTACTTTTAGCATACCTTGGATATAAATCGGATCAAAGGACCTTAATAATGAAAAAAGGAATAACATTAAAAGACATTGCCAGGAAACTGAACATGTCTATATCAACAGTTTCAAAAGCTCTTAACAACGACAATTCTATAAGCACTTTAACGAAAGAAAGAGTAAATGAAATTGCAAAAGAATGGCAATATGTAGCTAATGAGTCGGCGCGCAATTTTCAGTTGAATAAAAGTTTTACAATAGGATTAATTTTGCCTGATTTACTAGACCAGTTTTTTGTAATGGCGATAAATGGTGTTGAAGAGATTGCAGTAAAAGAAAATTATAATATTATTCTGACTCAATCACATGAGGATGTTGCAAGGGAAGAAAATATTGCGAATGTTATGATCAGGAACCGCGTAGACGGTCTAATAGTTGCTGTGACAAAAAACACCGTGGACATGGCGTTATTCGAAAAATTTAAATCAGTAGGCATCCCTGTTATTTGTATTGTAAGAGAACCACAGAACAATTCCTTTAATTATGTTTCAGTGAATAATGCGCAAGGGGCACTTAAGGCGACCAATTTTTTAATTAAAAAAGGACATCGCAGAATTGCGCATATAATGGCCCCCAAAACTTTACAAATATCCCTGGTTCGCTTAGAAGGATATAAGCATGCACTCAAAAAAAACAAGATCCCTTTAGATATTGACTTAGTTAAAGAGGTCGATTTCACTAAAAGAGAAACGAAAAAAGCAATGCGGGAGCTAATGAAATTAGAATCCCCTCCCACTGGAATCTTTACCTTTAAGAATGATATTACGTTGGATGCCATTCAATTCTTAAAAAAAAAATATCCAGACAAATTAGATTTAATTGATTTTACAGACTTTGGAAATCTTCCATTTTTTGATTATCTCGACAAAAAACCCATAGCCTCAGTTGATGAAGATTTTTATGCCGTGGGTAAACAAGCTGCCATAATACTTTTCCAAATGATTAACGAAGAAAATCAGGACGAGAATCCGCAAAAAATTGAAATTTCCTGCAGATTGGTAATTCATAAATAGAATTATATATGAAGATTATCCGGGCATCAGCTTTTGGTTTTCAATTAAATTTTTTTAAAAATTATCTAAGCAATTTAAATACTCATTGCCTATTACTTTGTCTTTAATCTCTTTGTTTAATCTTTTGTGGGGAATAATTGCTTAATAGCAGAAAAGCCACAGTAAACGGTACTTTAGACATCAGCTCATTGGACTTCCACTTTTACATTCTTAAACATAAACGTGTTGTCACTAATGCGCAACGCCCTTCCGCTAGCGGTGGTCACATTTTTAAGGATAACTTCCCTGGTTTTGATATAGGGAAACTTCTCCTGGAAGGAATCGTCAGTCATATCGGGATTAAAATTCGAGAAAATTGCAGGCCCCTGGTAATTCTCCGGATGGTTGGAGTCATCGATCTTAAGATTTTCAATGGTGATGCGTTGCGGCATGTAACAGGTATAACCGAAATCATGCTGACCGGAGTAAGATCCACCGATCAGGGAAGCACTAGCAGGTCTACCGCTCGATGGCACGAAAATGCAGTTGCGGATGACAAAATCGCCCTGCCAGGTGCTGCCGTAGTCGGAGCGCAGGTTGACAAGGGTATTGCCGCGAATCGTACTGTTGTCGACTGTTAAAGTTCCGCTGCCGATTGCATTGATGCCCATGTGCCCGAGGATCGAGTTGCGGATGGTGGCATTGGCCACCCCCATGTGAGCATCGAACCTTGAAAAGACGCAACTATCATACAGCATATTCTTGCAGTAGTTAGACCCGAGGATACCCCAATACTTGCGGTCATTGATATCGTTGGTCTGGCTGCAGTTGATAAATGATATATTCAAGGCCCGGTTGGCGGAAATGTCGTAAGTGCCCATAGTAACAGGCTTTCCTGCTGCACCGATGGTACTATACGTTTTGTGCCCGGTCAGAATAGTTTTCCTGACGGTTACATAGGCGCAGTTCTGGATATTTAGGAAGCCGCCGTAGGGTGCGCCGTGGTCTTCTTCTCCTGTTACACGGTGTTCGAGCCCGTCTAAAAAAACATTAGAGCGTTGAATCGCGATGTTCCGGTTATAATAGGTATACTTTGATTCAGCCTTGTTGGCGATCGTAGTAAATCGTCCTCCTTTGATAGTAAGAGGCTTTTCATCGATTGGAAGAGCAGTGATGTCGGTGATCTGGTCGAAGTCCCAGATGATCGGAGCATGCATGTCCACCTTTCCACTTTTATCTACAATGAAGATATCCGTCTGTGCCGCGCCATTGTTTTGGTTTAATCCAAACCGGATGTAGTGCTTTACCTGTGAATTAGTGACCGTGATCAGGCAAGTTCCAGGTAGAGATGCGGCGATTTTCTGCTGATTTCGTTTAAGTGAACTTATTCCTTTCAAGGGAAACGGTTGCAGATTGGAACTGACCAGGAAAATGGAAACATTCCGATTTTGAACTTCGGTATCGTCTATGATGAAGGCCGCTGTTCCAAAATCGGTATTAGTACGGATCACGGCAACGCGCTCCTTACCACCGATATAGTAGGTACTGCCGTCGTCCGCTTTTACCGGCAGACTGTACTGATTAGCGAAAGCATGGGCTCCGGCGATAGCTTCTATATCATCGGTCTTGCCGTCGCCCCGGGCACCAAAGTCACTATACCGAACCCATCCACGACTCTTGAATGCCTGAACTTCTTTTTGAGAGACATTCACCTGTAGTTTTCCATTTTCATTGACACGTACCTGGGTTTTCTCATTGCGAGAAGTTATGACTACATTATCTGTCAGGCTTTCGGTCTGGCCCAATGCCACGATTGTACCGGACAATAAGCAGCACCACAGGAGCATGCTTTTCACTATCAATGGTAGATTTAATGAGGACATACGTTTGAGCGATCTTTTCATAGAGTTTTATTTTTTAGCATTTATATCTTCTGCGTTTCCAGACGGTGAAAATTATTGCTTTTTTGCCAAAGAATATTATCCAATAATTCTTTTTGCGATTTCTATTATAGCGGTTTCTAAGGATTGCCGCTGGCATTAGTCTGTGAATAAACCTCCGTTATCTATTGTTGTGAGTTCCTTAATTGCTCATTTGTTTTACTAAAAGTTATTTAGAAATTTCTGTCAACCTTGAAGTTTTTTGAATTGGTTGTCGAAACTTTAAAATTTCGCCATTACAATCGTTACCAGCTTCTATTCCAAAAACGTAAGATGTATAAAGTGTTTCCAGGTATTTCGTAAATCCCTCGTGTATCTAACTGTCGCCATAACACCTAGACGAAATGCTAATGCCAAACCATTCGTGCCCACTTTCATGCACAAGCATAAAGTCCCATTTTAATCCCCAACCACTTTCTGAAATAAAATCTTTTCCACGATAGCCGTTTTGAAATCCGTTCTCATATGCCACAGCACTTTGGTGTTCCATACCCGGCATTGGTGCTTTATAAGGAGGACGCAATAATTCTTTCAACTTCTGATGGAGTAGATGCGTTATAACCAACGCTGGAGTAAATAATTTTCCCTGTTTTGTCAATAATAAAAAATGTAGGAAAAGAACTTACACCGTATTTTTCAGCTACAGACTTTCCATTTAACAATACAGGATAGTCGGCTTTATGCTTATTGCAAAACCAATTTATATCTTCTTTAGAATCGTAAGAGTTGATACTTATAAGTTTGAAATTCTTATCCTTAAACTTATTTTGTAGTTCATTCAAATGTGGTACACTCTGTATACAAGGTCCGCAATTTTTTATCCAAAAGTCTAATAAGATTACTTGTCCTTTTAAATAATTTAGCGAAATAGTTTTATTGTTATTATAGATTTCCAGTTTCCAATCTGGTGCTAGAGAGCCATTTGCTACTAATTGATCATTTGATCTTTGTGCTGCCAGTTTATAATCATTTGTATAGGTGGAATAATACCAAGATAATTCAGATGGTGAAGTTGTATTAGTTTCTATACTTGTAAAACTTGTCTTAATGAAATCATTGTTTAGGTCATTTGTCTGCAGTACTGCAATGGGTAAGTAGCTATTTCCCTCTACAATAATTTTATAAATAGAGTTACTCTTTGTTGTCATTGCATCAAAGCCAAAACCCAAAGTTTGTATTCGGCGTTTTCCGATATTGACATTTATTATAGAGCAACGTGTGTTATTTATCGTGGTATCGATAACATATTTAGTCGTCGTTTTATCAAGGATTAATAAAGGCAGCACATTTTTAAGTGTAATAATTGAGTTGTATAAGGCTGAAAGTAAGCTAAATGCTTTTCTATTTGGATGGTCTTCTATTGAAATAGTTTTAAGTTTTGTGTCTAAGTCAAATTTTTCTGTTCCGTTAAAAAACTGTTTTGAAGTCGAATCGGCAATTTGATATTTGAATCCGGTTAATGTGTCTTTGGATTGGAAATCATAATAAACATTCCACTTTGAAAAATTGCGGTAGTTCTCTGAAGAATAATTAAGTTCTCGTGAGTTCTGGTAACTAATATTTTTCAAACTATTTATTTTTTGAGATACTTTAATTAAAATGGAGTCAGGGTTGACTAATGGTGATATCGCAACTTGAGAATATGAAAAGTTACTTTTTATAAGTAGTAGAAATGCAGCAAAGTATAATTTCATAATAATGATTTTATATGGAAATTATACGAAGAGTGTCGTACATTTGATTTTGCAAGTTTATTTAACTGTAAATTATGATGATTTGTGTGCTGACAAATAAAATGACCTCCAACAATTCCAGGATAAACCGATATTTCCCCCGACAATTCCTCCTACCTCAACGTGTTAAACTTTTAAATGTTGCGCCACCTCTTGTGCCCTTAGTCCCAACTCAGTTGCCAGAAAGCAATGTTCTTGAGACATGGCAGTCTGGGTGCGGTTTATAATATCATCTACCAGATTTTTGCCATAGGGAAGGGGTTGATTGCTGCAGTTGAAATACCGGGTTTCTTTCTGATCAACAAGAAAGAGATGGTGTTCGCCTTCGCGGCCAGCGATGTCAAGATTTTTGCGGATCTCAATATATCCATTGGTTCCCAGGATGGTAATCCTGTCATCTCCCCAAGACTTAAGTCCGTCGGGCGTAAACCAATCTACGCGCAGGTATCCAGTGCCACGATTGCCGGTTACTATTGCATCACCAAAATCCTGGAATGCAGGATATTGCGGATGATGTACATTGCCTGCCTGCGACGCAATAATTTTAGCAGAAGTGGAGCCGGTAAAGAACAAGAACTCATCGAATTGGTGAGAGCCTATATCGTTAATAATCCCGCCGTAGTGTTTGACATCAAAAAACCAATTGGGGCGGGTTTTGATGTTCATACGATGGGGAGCTAGGGCAATCGTTTGAATTACTTTACCAATGGCACCTGCTTTTACCAATTCGCCGGCTCTGAGCGAAGCGGGATTCTCCATTCTGCCATAGGCAATGGAATAGATACGACCGGTTTCCTGCTGTACTTTGCGTACCTCGGTAAGGTGTTCTATTGTGGTAATGCCCGGCTTGTCTACCATGAAATCCTTACCATGCCGCATCGCGGCTATACCAATAGAGGCCCGCTCTTCCGGGATGGCGGCGCTAACAACCAATTGGATCGAATTGTCTTCCAATATCTCTTTATCGCTTTGTGCAACCTTTACCTGTGGGTATCGTTTGGCAAAGTCTGCGGCAAGGGCTGCTTCTTTAGCATAGAAAGAAACAAACACACCGCCACCTATAACTACTATATCAATAAGCGAATGTATATGACCGTGATTAATGCCTATAACAGCAAATTTAATCCGTGGTGCCAACTGCTGCATTTGGGCCTTTGCTCCACTGGCGTATTTAACAGCATCGGCGTGTTCAATTATTGGCAGCGTAGAAAGCAGTGCCATTCCACCCAATGTATTTGTGGCATCTTTAATAAAGCGGCGGCGATCGGTCTTTGTTTCTTTCATACGGTACTTGATTTTTCGCACACTATGAGTGTGGTACAACAATATTCTGCAATATCCTTTTGCATATTATATTACCAAAGCTGGCAATTTCTTATACCTTCAGCCAGCGATCAAACCAGTTAAAAGCTTCGGTTTGCATTTGTCTATCAAATTTGTGTACTCCCGGATAATACGAGCATTTAAAGCGATCTGCTGCACCTGCTTTTATAAAAATTTCGCTTAAGATCTTTTCTGCTCGTTGCATTTCTGACAGCGTGTACAACTGGTCTTCAATATCGTTCAAAACAAGGGTGGCAAGTGGCACACGTAATCCCATGATCTCTGGAAAATCCAGCTCGTTAGGAAGAAGGGGTACGTACACCATCCAGGTGTGTGTGAAGGACTTGTGCAACACAAAATCAGTCCACGTATACACATGTTGCTTCCTTTTCCATCAATAATTAAGGAAATGGCTCCGCATGTAAGGCTATATCCGTGGTTTAAAAACTTAAAGAGCTGTCGGCATCTCCAGTCCTGTCATTGCAAAGCGCATATTGGTCGCCGTTTATTTTTGTCCACTTGCAGAAATTTCGTTTTTGTTCAGAAAAATTATTTTTCCTTTCATTTTTCCCACTTTTATCATTTCGTCAGCTCCAGTTGAAGCACCACCAATTCTTAAAACAGCATCGCAATGGTCTATAAGTTTTACAGCGATAGGGTGGAACATTTCATTAAAAACTTTGTCTCCAATTTCTTTAGAACCTGCCGCCTCAATTAGCGGCAAAGCAAACCATTCTCCTAATACAGGCATATGTCCCATGTTGTACAATTCCAAAGCGGTGTCTGTCATTGCTTTTACATTCGCTTTTATTAGATGAGGATTGTCGTTTGTTCCAGACCGGTAAGGTCCTGCAACAAGTATCATAAGTGGTTTGTCCTTAAGCATTGAAATAAATTATTTAGTTTTTATATATTGATGTGACATTAAGGTATTACAATTTAAAATTTATATTTGATGCGATTTAAGATGCAAGCAGATTGCTGTTAAGTCTTTGCATACGTACCAAACTATTTAACAACCTAATGTCCATTTCAAGTTTTGTCACGAATCATTGTTTAGAATGAAAAAAATGACTCTGAGGAAATGTAGTATTGAATTGAAAATTATTGTGAACGGGCCATTTTGATAAATTAAAATGCGCCATTGAGCTTATCAACACTACCACAAGTGACATATTACATTATAACCAAACTGACATTTACAGGTTTGGGCATATGGGAACAAAGGTTCCATCCCCTGGCAGATGTTGTTGAACGTTGCTTTATGGTTATTGACTAAGGTACCATCCAGCTTTATTCATTCCGTTGCCCAATCCCTGGTTTCATTCGGCCCAGAAAATAAATTTAGTGTAAAAAAATCAGATTGAGAGATTTGTTATACCCCGCAGTTTGAACTCAATTTTTACTTGAACTGAGGACTTGAATTAACAGTGTTTACTTCGATCCCATTTGCTTTTGCATAGACTAATCCTTCCGACCAGGCGCCATCATATTTTTTTGCAAATTCCTTGATATAGGTATCATCAACCTTTTTTAACGCGGCATCAATCTCAGCCTGGGCACGGTTATCGTCTTTCATTTTTGCTATTTGCATATAATCCTTCTGGTACTTTGAAACACAAAATTCGTAAAGCGCCAGTGATGCTGTAATCATGCTCCTGGTTTCATCGGTAACGGGAAGGCTTTTTACTTTATCATAATTCTCTATTGCATTGTCTACACACCAGGATTTAAAATACTCCTGGAATGAAGACGGTTCCATTATTTTTTTATCAACATTATAAGTTTGTGGAGGACCAGCGAGGAACTCTTTTATTTCATAACTTCCAAAACGTGAGAATGTATTGCAATTCAGGACAGCGGTACCAAAATATTGATCGGCAGAGGGCTTACATGAAAAAAATAAAATACTTGAGATTATTAGCAGGCTTATCTTTTTCAATATTGATAGTTTAGTTGCTAAAGTTAGGACTAAGTCGGATGTGAAATAAAAAATCTGGCTGAAGCGTATCAATCAACACCCGAATTGAATGATTGTACACCTGGAGTGATTTTATTTTAATCTCCGGAATGACAATTTTTTCGGTACTTTTTCCCCTTCTTTTTTGCAGAAGAGAATGTCATTATTATTATGATTAATATACCCCTTCCAACTGCACTCGGTCTGTGAAGTGAGGTGATGATGAGTCGGAGCCTGCCCCTCCTTTCAATAATTATTTTACTGACCGTGTAAGCTGCAGTTATATTTTTTTGAGTTGAAAGTAGAGCGGCCGTTCATCAAGGTTATTTAGGGAAAGCACCACAGAATATTCATCATTCATTCATTTATTATAATGTTAACGAAGCAGTAGATTTAAAATCAGGTTCTTTCTGGGTAAAAGATGCAACCTGCCTGTGTGTAAAAAAACATCCAGTTAGGGTATACTTTCAATCAGGTTACGCTTAAGAAAATACAACAATTGCAACGAAACAAGGGAATCTTTTCACATAGCTTTATTACACAGAGATGCACGGAGTGTCACGGAGATACACGGAGTTGCACTGTGAAACTCCGTTTAATTATCGGCCATAGCACAAGCAACTTCCTGAAACTAAAAGACCTTCCAAAACAATTTATTCAGAAGATCTTTTCTAAAACCATTTTACTTACTGGAGTTCAACTACGGCTAAAACAGGAAAATGGTCTGAAGGATATTTGCCAAAATAGCTGTCTGTTAATATTCCCCACCTGCTTGCAGTGAACTGTTTCGTCATGAAGATGTGGTCAATTACTCTTGTGCCACGTGGTGTTCGGAAACCGTTTGAAGATGAATTGTTGGCGTATGGAAACTTGACTTTTGTG
>JBDSBP010000619.1:0-2728 GCA_039921525.1 Chitinophagaceae bacterium
TTGAAAGCAGGTATTGAAAATCTTTTAATTGATTTTGATGCTGCCCTTTCTATAACCAATGAGAATGGATCATATAAATTACGACCCGTTTTAAGAGTCAAATAATTAATGGCATCTTCTTTCTTTATAAAGGCTGTCATGGATTTGGCAGCCTTTATAATTCCTACTGACTCATCACTACATTGCTTCTCCCCTGACTGTCTAAAAGCACATGACAATATTCCAGCGGTTTAATTGTTGATTGCCGTCAACGTTTACTGAATGGGGGCTCACAACCAATATCAGCCAGATGGAATTTTTAGCTAATGCATCACTCGTATTTTGTAAAAAACTTAGCCCATTACTTTCCGCGCTTTAACGGTCATACCAGGTTCGATAGCCTTTTTCGGTGAGGTCATCATATAATAATTTTACAAAATCATCATCGTCCTCACGGCCATAAGAAATGAAAAGATCATATTGTATATCTATGTGTTCCATGAGATAGTGCGATTTTTAAAGGATCCTATTAACTCCTTAAAAACATTATTCCAGTTGAACATATTAAATAATCAAAAAATTTATATATTTCATTCAAAATACAATAAAAAAGGAGATTTTAAATAATATTTCAGGGTACGCGCTATGCAAAATTAAGATTGATAAAATGCTCTGAAAGCCAAAAAATATCTCAACGCTGTTTGAATTAAACACAGCATAATAATTAAAGAATATATTTCGGATTTTCTTTTCATATTTTTTTATTTACAGAAATTAGAAATCGGATATGGGAAACAAATGAAACATCTCAAATACTGCCAGGAGACAAAGCATTTGTGAAGAAGTAATTTAATAAACAACAAAAAGGCACTTTATGCCCAATAAAAGGCATTTTATTATGCAAATGCATTCCATCGATATTATAAATGGTAGTAATTTTACCGGGGCTTCATTTGCCTGTATTTTTATCAATAAGATATATCAGTTCAGGGTTTATCCCGGTGGCTTTACAGTATTGGATCCTGGATTTACAGGATAAGGTTTCCATTTATGAGGCAGTAGTTCCTCCAGTCTTTCTTTGGGAAAGGTTTCAATTCTTTTCATTACATCCAGCAACTATACATAGGGGTCAATCTGATTGATACGACAGCATTCCATTAAGGAATACATCAGTGCTGCTCCTTCGGCATGATCCACCGAACCCAGGAAGAGCACATTTTTTCTGGCTATGGCTATGGGACGTATGGCTCGTTCTAAACAGTTGTTATCAATGGGAGCCCGACCATGTTTAACATATTGAGTTAAGCCATCCCAGATGTTAGGACAGTATTGGATGGCCTGCCGCACCGATTACTTTGGAGCATAGCCTTCTATTTTTATCTCCAGGAAGGCTTTCAGTTTTTCAAGGATACGACCAGAACGTTTTCGAAGTTTTTTTATTCTTTTGGGAGCTAGTCGCCGGGCTTGCTGTTCAATAGCAAATAGCTCACCTATCCTACTTATGATCCTGTCCAGGGCCGCATCCGGATACTTGGTATTTTTTGCTTCCAGGAATTTTCTTCTCGCATATGCCCAACAATTTAGATTTGTAATACCTTTTTCTGACTCCCTGGCCAGTTTGTTGTAAACGGAGTATCCATCTGTCATCAGCAGGCCTTCATAACTATTTAATAATCGTTTAGCCTGTAGCGTTGCCCGACTACCGGAGAAATCAAAGAGTATAAGGCCTTTCTCCTTATTCAATATACCCCACATCATCCCCTTCATTACTGTTTTGCCTTTGGCAATACCAGCAGTTATTTCCTGGTCAAAGGCACCGGATTGTTCCGGGTGATCCCTGCGTTGCGATGCACCATCGGGTTGTTGCTGATAGCGGTGTTGCTGCTTAAAAGCATGCAGTTTCCCGGGAGTATCCAATACCTTAAAACCCGTTTCATCCATACACAGCAGTTGGGTGTCTTTTAGTACTGAGGCGGCCAGCATCGGTTGCAGGGGAGATAGTAATTCATACCCACGTCCGGCCCAGCCAATCAGGGTGACGTAATTAAGCCGGGCTTCCGCGAGTAATTGTTGGAACCGGTAATAAGGTAGATGTAAGGCAAAACGCATGTTGAGCTGCATGGCAACCGTCTCAACGGTAGCCTTATACCTGTAAAAAGGATCTTCCACCGGGAAAGGCACCACCAGGAACTTATTGCCACGGGAAAATTTATGGCGTATGGTTCGTTCTATGTGTATTTCATAATTAAGTACCAGCCGTTCTGTGATGAGGGGTGGCATTTCCTTTCCCCCTTCATAACCGCAAGGATAAATATGTACATCAACACGTGGTAGATGATCCGGCAACGAGTAGCGCCCAGGGTGACCGTTTGGGTATAGATCCTTTTTCGCTGTTGCAGCAGACTTAGCATCTCCGGTTAATTCCACTTCCTCTTTATTAATTTGTTCAAACTCAATGTAGTCCTTTGACAAATTGCTGGCAGGGCCTTGCGTTTCGCTGGTGGAACCAAAAATCTTTTTGTTGCGAAGGTTCAGTATGCCCTGTAATTCCTTCATATCCTGACCGGCCTCAGCCAGGTCTTTTTTGTAACTGGCAATCTGTTCTTTGAGGATCACCATCTCCCTGTCACGGTCATGTAGCAGGTCAATAAGTGCTGATCGGATAAAGGCTTCATAATTATTTTTTACATCAGCAGAGAACATATTGCAAATATACGTATTATATAATGCATAATAGATATATTTTAAA